>JBAZVA010000014.1:0-27230 GCA_041661165.1 Candidatus Woesearchaeota archaeon
GATAAGGGACGTTTTTCCCAAACTAAAATCTGTTTTGATTGAAGCAAATTATGATCATGATATGTTAACTAACGGACACTATCCTTTATTTTTGAAAAAAAGAATTCTTTCTGATGTTGGTCACTTGGATAATAAAGAAACGTGTGATTTTATACAAAAAGAGGGAAAGCATTTGGATTTATTATTACTTGGACATTTGTCAGGCAACAATAACACTCCTGACGTTTTGAGAGAGACATTCGAGTCTATTGTTTCACATAAGTTTGATTACGAGATTTGTTCTAGAGATAGGGAAAGCGGGAGTTGGAAGGTTTAGGGGATTTTTAATTTTTTAGTAAATCTTTCCAATGATATTCTGTCACGTTTCTTGATTTCATATCTACTGACCAAATTCTCAAGTTTGTAATTTCACCAAAAAGACGCCATCCGCCAATCATTCCTTCCCGTTTATTATTTTTTACGCGATGAATTTTATTACGAATTAAATTTACAAATTTTTCTGGAACTGCAATAATGAGTTTTCTTCGTTTTTGATATATTTTTGAAGGATATTCATGAATTCTAGACAATAATTGTCCAAACAACGCATAAAAAGCATTATGATTCATTGCTGCGTATTTATCATCCCATTTTTTAACTTCAATAATTAATCTGTCTCCTTTTTTTTGATTATAACGTTCAATATCTGCGCCATGTTCTGCAGTTTTTTTAGAAATTAAAGTTCCTTTCCATCCATCAGAAGCAGGATATTCTTTAGCAACATATTCTCTTACTATGTTTTCGACATCACTTTCTTTCATGATTTAACTCCATCACTTCTGAAAAATTATTTTCTTAGTTTCTCAATTAAAAATCCAACTAATGTACCAATTCCGAAATATAGTAGTGCGTTAAGAACGTATGCGATATAATTATTTATTATTGAACCAAAAGGAAAATAACTAATTTCTAAGAGTAGTATAGAAATGACGGAATTTGATATAAATAAAACAAGATAACTTATGGTAAGAATTATAATATATATTCCTGAAAAAATCAAACCGAATTTTAATGTTTTATTCATTTTTTAACCTCTCTTTAATAAAAGTAACAATTTCTTTATCTTCTGATACTTTATCATGAATTTTATTCATTAATAAATATTTGTTTTTATCACTTGAATTGATGTTGTTGAATATTGCGACTTCGTCAGCCATGGAAACAATTTCATCATTTTCTATTAATATTATGTTGGTAAATGGAATACCAATTCCACTATATATCAAATCAAATTTATTTACAGATGTGTTGTATCCAGGTTGTAAGTCAGTAGTATTTTTTGCAAATTCATAATAGTTATGAAAAAGATTTTTTGATATTTTTGTGTTGTTATTTTTGTTTGATGTATTGGTGTATATTAAAACTAATGCATCAGTAAATGATATGTGTTCATATGAATAGCTATTTATGTTTTTTCCATTCTTTGATAATCTGTTAGCAAACAGATTCTCATCACCGTCAAACGCGCCAGGAACCCCTGACGCAATCAAATGTCTAATTGGTCTAGAAGACATATTATACATAAAAGACTCATTGAAAGTGCGACCAGTATTCCCCCAATTATCTAAAGAAGACAACGCAGTACGTGCGCCGTTTGAATGACCAATATAAGATATATTTTTTGAAGTTTTAGAATCAATAAACCCAATCATGTTAGGCCAAGCGTAATCAGTAAGATATGCGAAATCATAATTATAACAAGTTGAACATTCAGTATCAGGACCGCCGGTAATCTCAATTTTGTAAACATCGTAACCTGAATTTACTAAACTTTCCGAAAGAATACTCCAAGTATCAAGGTCACTCCATAGTCCTGAGCCAATTACGATAGTATCAGTATTACCAATAGTTCCGTTGATGTATTTAGAAGAAAGTAAAGGTATAAAATGTTTAACTCTATGTTTTAGTCCGTTTATTGTTTTAAGTGTGCTTACATTAAAAGTATACAAAGAAGAAAATAGTAAAGAACTGTTTGTCTTATACAAATCCCATCGTTTCAAACCTTCTAAAGAATTATCATCATAGTATGCAACATAGTCAGAATTAAGAAATTTGTCTTCGTTACTCAAAAATATTTCAAGCCCATTCACAATTCCAACAACAGAATTGCCGTAAATATATACAGTATTATTTCTAGAAACTACAAGTGCAGTAAATGGTCTTCTGAATTCGTAATGAAGATAATGTAATCTCCCAAGTGAAAAACCGAAATCAGAAGTAGATTCGTTATTAATAATAATACGAACATTAGAATTTTCTTTAGAATCTGCAAATTTTTTATCATTCATAGTATCAATTAGAAAATTCTTATACGTAGTATTTGCAATATCTAAGAACACAACTTTCTCGCCAACTTCTAAATTATAATACACGTAAACAGAAAGAGAATTATTTAAAACAATTTTTTTAGAAGAAATAGATAAAGATGCAACATCTTTGTCTTTTATGTTTATGTAAGTCACTGATGTAATATTGGATAAAGTTGTTTCTGAACTTAGTTTTTTGACATCTTGTTCTTTTATGTTAACAAAAGTACTATAACTTTCGTTCTTCTGAACATTAACAACAGAAAGAGAATACACACTAGAAACTAATATTAAAAACAGCAGTAAATACGTCCACCTCATTAAGAAAAACAACAAATAACAACTATAAAAACACTATCATTGACTATAAAGTAATTACAAAGTATTTAAAAGTAAAATTAGCACTTCATCTATTATGACAAGTAAGAGAAGAGAAAAGATGTTAAGCGATATAGAAGGCTTAACAGCAATGCTTCGTGAAGGAAATGTTAGTCTAATTTTAGATTCATACGATGATTTATTTTCAGATTTTGATCCAAGACACTATTCTGAAAAAGCATTATCTGACGATTTTTTGATGGAATGCAGAAAAGCCACAAGAGACAAAATTCAAGAAAATGGATTAGAGTTGAGACTTTTAGTTCCAAAAGAAAAAAGAAATTTGGCAGACGAAGAAACAATAAAAAGACGTTTGAAAAATCATTTTGAAAAACATTTTCATGAAAAACAAAGAGAGCATAAAGAAAAAAAGAAAAGAGGTATTATGTGGATAATACTTGGTGCAATATTTCTTACTTTTTCAGCACTCTTATTAAAAAAAGAAGGACTTGTATTTTCATTATTATTTGTGATTTTGGATCCTGCAGGTTGGTTTACTATGTGGACTGGATTTGATTTACTTTTCTTTGACGTAAAAGAAACTCAACCGGAATATGATTTTTATAAGAAGATGTCTAATTTGAATATTTATTTCTATAGTTATTAGTTTGTTCTATCTGAAAAGTTTTTACCAGCCTTTACATGTGGTGCAAATAATTGTATTGATTAGAAGCACCTATTGGAAGTAGTATTATATGCTGCATACGAGTTTGCGTGCTGGTAAAAATCTGACTCGTACTATAAAATCAAATCATCTTTATTGCATCATGCTTGCACGCAGGAACACATGAACCGCAGTCAATGCAAAGTTTAGGATTAAATTCTACGATTTTTTTTCGTACTAGTGCGCCAACTGGACATGCTTCTACACAACCATCGCATTTTCCGCCAGTTTTACATGTACATTCTTGGCATTTTCCGTTTTTATAACAACATTTTTTATAGTCTATTTTTATAGGCATATTACATCACCAGTTTATATTTTAATTTTCCCATTTCTAATTTTTCTGCATATTCTAAAGCTAAAAGTCCTGATTTTTTATTGTGTTTCAAAAATACATCTTCTTTGTTTTTCTTTAAAATTAAATCGTGAGACGCTTTATCAACCGCAACAATATCAGACGACATTACAATCCCAATATCGTGAGAGATTATTTCTGAATGTGTTGGCATACAATCACACATTTTTGTTATTCGTTTTACAATGTTTATAGAGTATGAATTTTTGAAATTTTCATAAGCGGCACAAGCTCCTTCTGATAATAATATATCAAACGATGCAACTTTTTGTTTTAAACAATTGTTTGGACAAATGTATGTGCAATTAGAACATCCCCAGCATTCTTTGAATTCTGGTTTGTCTGTTAATTTTATTCCATCAATTGGACATGCTTTCAGACAAGCACCACATTTTGAACATTTTCCGTGAAAAGTTGGTTTTGCACCATCATGAATAAATTGTTTTGATTTTTTTGTTAAAGCGCCCATTCCTATATTTTTTATTGCGCCACCAAAACCACAACAAGGATGACCTTTGAAATGTGAAAGAATTAAAACACCATCTGCATCTGTCAATTTTTTACAAACTTGCCATTTGTTATGTTCTTTTTCTATTTCAATAAATTCGTCTCCTGTTTCTACTTTTCTAAATCCTTTTAGAATTGCGAGCATTTTGTGTGTGAATGGGGATGACCTTGGACCAGGATATGCTGTACTTGAATCATATAAGAAATAATCAATATTTAATTCTTTAAGTACGGTTGTTATTGGGTAAATATCTTTAGGAGTTAATGCTGTTTTATTATTTAATTCTCCAAAATGTATTTTTATTGCAATTTTTTTACAGTCTTTGAATGCGGTAGCTAATTCTTTTTTAAGAATGTCTCTTAACTCTTTATTTTCTTTTTCAAAGAAATATACATTTGCCATACTAATTGCGGCTGTCTTGTTATTTATAATTTTTGTGCTTGATTATTCGTATTTAAAGTCTTTACCTGCCTTCACATGTAGTGTTAATAATTGTGTTAATTAGTAGTTACGATTGGAACTGCATATATAAAACTGCATACATTGCACTTGGCGACCTCTGCGAGGAGTCTATTTGTCGGTAAAGACTTCTTTGACGCACTCTATTAAAAAGAACATTAGAGAGATTTGAATAATCTTCATATTTAATGTTATTAAAAAATTCTTTCCTCTAAATAAACATTCAAATCTCTTCTTTGAAGGGTTTAAAACCCCTCAATATATAAACAGGAAATATGCCTATATTTTTATGTCAAAACAACTAGAAATACTATCAATTGCGTCAAGCGGGAAAGGTACGGGTGTTGTAAAAGAAATTCAGGATGGAAAAGAGTTATCAGTTCCATATTTCGTGCCTTGTACTGTTCCAGGAGACATCATTGAAATAAAAAATGAAAAGAAAAGTAAAAAGTATGTTGAAGCAGAAGTTGATAAAGTAATAATTAAATCAAAATATAGAGTGGATGGTTTATGTCCTAATTTTACAATCTGTGGTGGTTGTAATATACTTAATGTTGATTATGGTGAGCAGAGAAGACAGAAATTAAATATTGTAGCACAAATTCTTAAGAGAAACAATATAACACATCCGCCAATTAAATTGATTGGATGTGAAAAATATTTTAATTATAGATATAAGGCGAAAGTTTTTGTAGCTGTAAAAGATGGCGTTTTGTTTTGTGGATTTATGAAACGTCAATCAAAAGAAGTCATTAAAGTTTCTGAGTGTAAAATTGTTCATGAAAAAATTGTCGATTTTATGAAAAAGTTTAATGACAAAAAAATTTCTGGGAAATACGAAGAAACTATATCTGTTGTTGTAGATTTTGTTACAAATAATATAGCAACTTTTTGTGATACAAAAAATAAAGATACTATTCAATTTTTAAAAGACAATTCTTCTTTTTTTAATCAGGAAATTAATTTTTCTTATTTATCAAACGAAATTCCGTTTAATTATAACGAAAAAACATTCATCCAGTCAAATCTTTTACAAAATTCTAAATTGGTGGATGCTGTTATTTCGAATGTTGACAAACGAGAAGTATTGTTTGATCTATATTCAGGTATTGGAAATTTTGCGATTTTGTTATCTAAAGATTCAAAGAAAATATTGTCTGTCGAAGGAGATTTAAATTCTTTTTCTATGCAACTTGCAAATTGTGTGAAAAATAAAATTACAAATGTCAGATGTGTTCATGATGAAGTTTTTCATTTTTTAAAACATACTGATGCGAAACCAAGTACAATAATTTTAGATCCTCCAAGAACTGGTTGTGATGAAAAAATAATTGAAAAAATAGTAAAACTTTCTCCAAAGAAAATTATTTATGTGTCTTGTGACCCTGTATCTTTGAAAGACAATCTTAAATTACTATTAAAAGAATATAAAATTCTAAAGATGTATGTTGTAGATATGTTTCCAAATACTGAGCATATCGAGACTGTTAGTGTTTTAGAGAGAAAATGATTTTAAAGATAAATATATAAAGTAGTATTTTATTGTTTAAAATATGTCTCTTTTCGATAATAGAAAGTTATCTATCTTTGTTTCTTTTATTTTTTTAGGAATTTCTCTCTTTTCAGGTAATGATTATGCAGCTGTTTCTGCGTTATTTATTTTGCCATTTTCCTTTGATAAGAATGCATCGCGTATATCTTTATTTTATATGTTGATGTTTTCTGTGGTTGCATATATGGACTTGGGAAATAATAACTCTTTAACGCAGATAATAATTCAAGTTGTATTAATATTATTTTTTACAGTTCACTCTGTTTATTTAGTTATAAAAAACAGAAATAAAGAGGGTGATTCCGAAAAACATACGAGGATTTTTAGAACAGTTATGTTTTTAATATTTTTCATCATTTTTTTCGGATTATTTATTGTTTGTAATATGTTTGGACAATTGTATAAGTTAATTTATATGTTCGGAATTATTTTTTTATTTGTCGGATATGTTTTATATTCTATATTCATCAGTAAATATATAATTCATTTTAAATATTTTGGATCTACAGAATATGAATTTGTGTATAAAGAAAAAAATAAAATATTATTTATTAACTCTATTTATAGTATTATTTTTTTGATGATTTTTGTTTTATTATTTGTAGTATTTGCTTTTTTCTTTAATAGAGTTTGATGATATGTAATAAAATTTTATTTAAATTATGTTACATTCTATTTCTAAACAATAATAAAATGGACTTGTCTAGATAATAAGACGCTTCGCTTCTTATCAACTTGGAAGGTATTACTTCGTTTATCAGTAATACATAAAAAATGAAATAAAAATGGACTGTCTGGATAATAAGGGCCTTTCATTCCCTTATCAACCTTTGAAACTTCGTAAGAAATAAAAAATGGACCTGTCGGGATTTGAACCCGAAGCCTCACCGCGGCCAGCGGCGCGTTCTACCAGGTTGAACCACGGGCCCATTTATTTAAAATAATTTTTTGTGCTATAAAAAGTTATCTGGACTCAACATGACTCCAATATCCATCACCAATAACAATAAAGTCAAGCATCTTAATTCCGAGTAGATTTCCGCACTCGATTAGTCTTTCACAAATTGATAAATCTGCGTCAGACGGTTCTGTATCACCAGATGGATGATTATGTACTACAATTATGGAATTTGCAGATTCTTTTATTGCTAAATTAAAAACTTCTCGTGGATGAATTAATGATGCTGAAAGTGTACCTATAGAAATTATTTTTTTATCAATAATTTTATTTTTTGTGTCAAGCAAAAGTACGCATAGATATTCTTTTTTCTTATTTTGCAAATCGTCAACGAAAATGTTGAACACATCTCTTGCGCAAGTTATTCGAAGTGCGAATCCGTTTTTCTTTAATTTAGAAAATCTTTTATTTAGTTCGCAGAACGCCATAATTTGAAATACTTTTACATCATCTTTTAATATTTCTTTTAATTCAGAAAAAGATGCGTTCTCTAATTTTGCAATGTTGTATTGTGATAAAAGTTTGTTTGACAACTCAATTGCGTTTTCTTCTTTATTTCCTTTTCCAAAAATTATTGATAGAAGTTCTGCGTCATCAAGTGATGACGCTCCGTCTTTTTTTAGCTTTGCTCCTGGACGATTAAACCAAGGTATATCTTTTAGTCTCATATCAGTATAGAAAAATGTAAATTTTCTTTATAAATTTAGTTAAATGGGTGTTATGCTTATATCTATTATAAGTATAGTTTTCTCTATATCTCCCAAAAGTATATAAACAAGAAAAATAGTTATTTTTGTATGGTAACAGGCGAAGAATTGGTTTCAAAAACAAAGAAAACATTTGATAATCCTTTAGTTGAAATGAAGTCTCTTTACGAAGAATGTAAAAGAGAGCAAACTACACTTATGGAAAGAGAAAAAAAAGTAATGTTTCATGCGAATAGAATAAAAGTTACTGTTGAAGATTTTGAAAAAGCAGCAAAGAATCTTACTGCGCCAATCAATCTTAGAAATTTTAAAGAAAAATATCAAATTATTAAAGAAACAAAAGGAAAGATGACTGAACTTATTTCTGATATTAGAAATAATATTGTTACAAATATTACAAATAAAATTGAAAAAGTAGGAAAATTGATTGACGAAAACGAAGATAAAGTTCCAACAAATATTGAAGACTTTAAAAAAGAAGTTGAAATGGTATTTCAAGAAGTTGAAAGTGCAAAGATATTTATTGAGACTGCAACCACGTTTATGACAGATGAAATTGATTTTAAAATTGCACCTTACAAGCCAAAGATACGAGAAATGGGTCTTGATAAGTTAGAGTATTAGAAATGTTTTCTTTATAATTTTTCTACCAGCCTTTACATGTAGTACAAATAATTGTATTAATTAGAAACGACTATTGGAACTACATTTATAATATGTATACGAGTCTGCTTGCTGGTAGAAAAACAGCACAAAACAGAACTTATCAGAATAGCAAAGTATATATTTAGAGATTTCTTCAAATTTAGTATGGAGATAGTGTGGACTACTGACCTTTCTGTAAAAAATGGTGTTATTGACGGACAGCATAAGCAATTAATTTCTAAAATTAATGATTTAATTATAGGTATAAATAATGGAAATTCAAAAGATGAAATTGTACAAATCATGGATTTTCTTTCTAAATATATAATTTTACATCTGGGTTATGAAGAAAAGTACATGGCAAAATATGAATATCCTAATTTAGAGGAACATAAAATTCATCATGAAATATTAATAGAAACTGTAAAAGAATTATCTGATTTACTTATTAAAATCGGGCCTACCGAATCTCTCGCATTTGAGATAAAAGAAAGAGTAGGTAATTGGTTCTTGTCTCACATTGCAATAAAAGATGCAGACTATGCGAAGTTCATAAAAGAGCAACCTAATTGATGAAATAACTGTTTTTAACATAACTTCAATGAGAGTTGAAGCTATAGTAACATATTTATAATAAAGAAACTATATACTAAGAAGGTGATAAAATGAAAATAAAATTTTTGATAATAATGACAATAATTGCCATTTTCATAATGGCTTTAGTTAGTTGTAATAAAGAACCAAACACAATTAATACTAACACACAAGGCACTTCTGTACTCTCATTAAAAGAGCAGTTGAAAGAACAATCGCAAGTTGTGAAATTCTCAAGCGAAGATGAGCTTCAGGCGTATCTTACTAAGAATCAAGCGAGTTCTTCTTCATTAAATTATTATGGTGGTAATGGTGGAATTAGAAGAATTTCAGCAATGGATTCAATAGGATCTGGTGTAATGGAAAAATCTTTTGATAGTGCTGCTCCTGTATCGGCCCCTACTTCAAATTCAGGTTCACCTCAAGGGAATGCTGGAAATTTTGATGGAGACGGTGTTTCTGATTACTCAAAAACAAATGTACAGGTTGAAGGTGTTGATGAAGCAGACATAGTAAAAACTGATGGAGACTATATTTATGCAGTTTCTGGAAACACAGTATTTATTATTGATGCAAAGAAACTTGAAGTTACATCAAAGATAACTTTCAAAGCACAACCCTCTGAAATTTATATTAACGCAAACAATCTTGTCATTTTTGGAAATGATTATGGAAATGATAAAATCATGACTATGTATCCAAGCAAATCATTTACTTATTTTAAAATATTTGACACAACAGATAAAACAAATCCAATTGAAGTTAAAACTTTAGAAATGGAAGGTTACTATTCTAATTCGAGAATGATTGGGGACTATATATATATACTAACAGACAATTATTTGCCGTATTATGCAAATTATGAAAAAGGCGGGATTGTTCCAGTGCTTTTAGATGGCGAAGGTAAAACTGTTGGAGTGGCATTTCCTGATGTGTATTATTTTAGAATGCCATATCAAAGTTATAAATTTACAACAATTTCTGCAATAAACGTTGCTGATTTAGAAAAGGATGTTACGAGAGAAGTATATATGTTATCTGATACACAGAATGTTTTTGTGTCACAAAATAATATATATTTAACCTATACAAAGTACATTTCTGAATACGATTTAGTTCTTGATGTTACAAAAGAAATTGTTCTTGACAAATTGTCTGATGCTGAAAAAACAAGAATACAGAAAATAGAAGCAGTTGATTCAGATGTTTTGTCTGACACAGAAAAAAGAACAAAGATTATGCAGATTGTAGAAGGTTATGTAACTCAATTGACTAATAAAGAACAAGAAGATTTACAAACTGAATTAAAAGCAGAATTAAAATCAAGATATGAAAATATTGCAAACGAACTTGAAAAAACAGTAATACACAAAATTTCAATTGACCAAGATAAAATTGAATATCAAAAATCAAGCGAAGTTCCTGGACGAGTATTAAATCAATTTTCAATGGATGAAAAAGATGGATTTTTTAGAATTGCGACTACAAAAGACAGAACTTGGTCTTATATTTGGTCGATAATAAATGACAACAGTGCGAGTTCATCAAAAGATGCGGTTGTTTCAAACGAACAAACAAATGAACAAAAATCATATAATAATATGTATGTGCTTGACTCTGATATGAGTATCGTTGGAAAATTAGAAAATGTTGCAGAAGGAGAACAAATTTATTCTGTAAGATTTATGCAAGATAGAGCGTACATGGTAACATTTGAGCAAACAGATCCATTATTTGTAATTGATTTGTCTGACAACACTAATCCAAAAGTATTAGGACAGTTAAAGGTTCCAGGATTTTCAAATTATTTGCATCCGTATGATGATACACATTTGATTGGAATTGGTCAGGATACAAAAGAAAACAAATATGGTGGGATTGTAACATCAGGATTAAAATTAAGTTTGTTTGATGTCTCTGATGTGGCTAATCCAACAGAAGTAGATTCATATAAAGTTGGAGATATAGGTTCAACTTCACAGGCATTATACGACCACAAGGCATTTTTGTTTTCACTTGATAAAAATTTGCTTGTAATACCTGCTGAAATTCGTGAAACAGCAAAGGATAACGAATATTGGGGAAAATTATCATTTAGTGGTGCATTGGTATTTCATTTAGATGAAAGTGGTTTCAAATTAGAAGGAAAAGTTGATCATTCTGATGCGACTGATAAGAAAAATATGAACGACCAATATTGGTATTCAAACTACGAAACATCTGTTAAAAGAAGCTTGTATATTGATGACAAACTTTATACTTTGTCAAATAAATATATTAAAGCAAATGACTTGTCTGATTTGACAAACGAGGATTCACTTGAGTTAAAGCAGGATGAGTATGTTGTTTCAGGCGGATACGATGACGGATATTCAGGTAGCAGTGGATCAGGAATTGTTCCAATGCCAATAGCTGTTAAGTAAACTTTTTATTTTTTTAATTTTATTTATTTTTAAAAAGAATGGAAATTTTTAGGTTTATATTATAATTAGAAGAAGTATAAAAAAGCAAAAAAAATTATTTCTTCTCTTCTATTTTTATTGCGTCAACCGGACACGCTGATTTTCCTTCGTTTGCATTTCCTAATTTATCAACAGTATCTTTTACTGGTTTTGCTTTTCCGTCTGCATTCATTTTGAAAAAATCTGGTGCTGTTGCTTCACATGCTCCGCAACCGATGCATGCGTCTTGGTCTACAGTTATTTTGTATGGCATTTTTGATATCCTCCTTATTGTAATAGTGATATATAATATATTTCAGGGTTTTATTTATAAATGTTTATATTATAATACTTTTTCCATAATCATCGAAGTATTGTCTTCAAAGATGGGTTTGTATCCTAATCGTTCATATAACTTAACTACTTTATTATCTTTGAAAACTTTCAAACGAATGATGTTTAGTTCATGATTTAGTGTTTCTTGTTCTACTAGTTTCATTATATAAGTTCCAATGCCTTTACTTTGGAATTCTTTTGATATTTGAATGTCATTAATGTATCCACAATCCTTTTTAAATTTAAAATCTACATATCCGACACTTAATTTTTTTTGTTCATCATCACACTCTATAATTCGTATATTTTCCTTACGATGAGTTTCTTTAAATGAATTTTCGTTCCATGTTCCCCAATGTCTTTTAAATGATTCAAGCATATTTTCTTTAAGTAGATTAAATATAAATTCGAAATCATCATTTCTTGCTAGTCTTAGAATGAATTTATGTTCGTTAATTATTATCTCACTTATATTTTCTGTTATGTTGTATTTTTCCATAAGTATCAAACGTAATAAATTTTATTTCCGCATTCGCATTTTCCGTTTTTAATATTGTTTTCAAATACTGTGTATCCTTGTCTTTTTATTAAAATTTTATTGCATTTTGGGCAGTTTGTATTTTCAGAAATTCCTGTTACGTTTCCAACATATACATATGATAATCCTGCTTTTTTTCCAACTTTGAATGCATTTTCTAAAATTTTAATAGGTGTTTGTTCTTTATCTAGCATTTTGTGCATTGGATGAAATGCACTTACGTGCCATGGAATTTCAGAGTCTATTGATTTAATAAATTCTGCAATTTTCTTAAGTTCTCCTGTAGTATCATTGACTTCTGGAATAATTAGTGTTGTAATTTCAATATGGATTCCTAAATCGTAGAATAATTTTATTGCGTCAAGTACTGGTTGTAATTTTGCAGATGCTATTTCTTTGTAACTTTTATCTTTGAAAAATTTTAAATCTATGTTAACTGCATCAATGTATGGTGCGATTCTTTTAATTGCTTCTTTTGACATGTAACCATTTGTTACCATTACGTTTGATATTCCTTTTTCTTTTGCTAATTTTGCACAGTCAAACATGAATTCATAGAATACAGTTGGTTCGTTGTATGTATATGCAATTGATGAGCAAGCGTGGTTTATTGCGTCTTGTACTACTTCTTCTTTTGTCATATCTATTCCGACAATTTCTTTAGTTTGGCTTATGTCGAAGTTTTGACAGTTGTGACATTTAAAGTTGCATCCAACTGTTCCAATAGAATATGTGTTTGTTCCCGGCATAAAATGATAAAAAGGCTTTTTTTCAATTGGGTCAACATTCTTTGCGACAATTTTTCCGTACACTAATGAATATAGTTCTTTATTTCTATTTTCTCTAACGCCGCATATTCCTCTTTTTCCATCTTTAATTATACAATTGTGAGCGCAAAGATTACACTCAATTTTGTTGTCTTTTGAATTTTTAAAAAATATGGCTTTATGCATATTATAATGTTGGTGTGGATAGTTGATAAATTTTGCTATGGGGTTTGTGTGATGTGAAGTCTTTTACCGGCTTTTACATGTGGTGCTAATAATTGTGTAAATTAGAAGTAACTATTGGAACTAGACACAAAATATGAATACGAGTCTGCTTGCCGGTAAAGACTTTTTTTAGGGGTTTTGCTAAGCGAAGATTTATGAATTATCAATATTTTATGTTTTTAATGGATGCTGAAAATAAAAAAACAATAAATCAAGAGAAAAATAAAGAATTGTGTAAGAATTGTACATTGTGTTGCGATAATATTGCTGTCGAACTTAGGCAACCGAGAGGAAAAGAAGATTTTGAACGAATGATTTGGCTTATCTTGCATGAAAATGTAAAAATATATCAAGATCCTGAAGGCAAATGGAATTTAGAAGTAAGTACTAAATGTAAAGCACTAAATAAAGAAGGACTTTGTGATATTTATTTAGAGCGACCCGATATTTGCAGTGATTATGATCAAACGAATTGTGATAAATATTCTAAGAAACCGTATTATGTTCAAGTGTTTAATACAAGGGAAGATATTTTGGAATATATTAAGAAAACATTTTGAGTTATTCAACTATACTTTTTTGTATCTTCTTTTATGTTGGATTTATTGTAACTTATTCTGTTTGTATAAATGTCTTTTTGTATAATTGTAGTCTGCTCGTAAAATTGTATATGCTCCAGAAATAAAAGTTATAATGCCGGGCAGAATAAGTTTTACTAAAGGACAATTTCCAGAATTTGAATATGATTTTTTAACTTTTTCTATTGCCGGAATAATTTCTTTTGTGATTTGTTCTTTATTTGTTGCATCTATACCTTTTAGAACGGAATCAAGTGTGTCTGCACTTGGAGAATGTGAAAAAATATGTGCGTGACTTGTAAGATAGTTGTGTGCGGTTCCAATCAGTGCTTTTGTGTGTTCAATGGCGATGGAGTTTGTATTTGCAACGTAATCTTTTAAGTTAGTAATGCTGTCATTAAGTTGAGATACTCCTTTTGATACGTCTGAGAAACTGTCTATTCCACAATATAACAAAAAAGTAGAAGTTCCTGTTATTGCAATTCCTATTCCTAATTTTGTATTGTCCTTCATTTTTTATACCTTTTGTTCTGTTTTTTATTTTGCATATTCTCTTATTGCATTTACTACTTTGTGTGCTTCTTCTATTGTATTGTAAAATGCGAAAGATGCTCTTACAGTTCCCGGAAGTTTTAATAATTTATCGGAAATTCCTGCATTTAATAGAAGTGTTCTTCCTTCATGTACAATTCTTGGAAGACCAATCATCTTGGCAGTATAAATGTGGGTACAAAAACAACCGTCTCTGACACTGATTCCTTTTGTATCAAGATAATTTGCAACATCATCATAATTTTTTCTAATAAAACATCCTATATTGAAAGGAAGAATTCCTGTTCTCATATTAAAATCAGAAGGTCCATATTGTCTGATTGATTTTATTTTTGAAAGTTCTCCAGAGAAATATTTTGCAAGTTCTCTATCGTGTAATTCTATTTTTTGCATACTTATATTTTTTAAGAAATCAACAGCATAAGACCATTCAATAGCACCTTCAATATTTTGAGTCCCTGGTTCTATATTTGCAGGAAAATCAACAGGTGATTCAAAAGTTTTTGAAACCATTTTTACAGCGCTTCCTCCGCTAATGTCATTTTGTATGTGTCTTTTACTTCTATTATTGATGAAAATTGCACCCATGCCCATAGGTCCGCACATTTTGTGTGAAGAAACTCCTGCGAAATCAACATCAAGTTTGTCAAGATTGATTGGAATATGACCTGCTGATTGTGCCATGTCCAGATATAAAAATCCTCTGTCGCCAAGAATTTCCCGTATTTTTTCTACCGGATTGATTATGCCTGTAAAATTTGATACGTGAACAAGGTTCATGATTATATTTCCTTTCTTTTGTTTTTTTACTATTTCTTGTAATGTGTCTAAATTCAATGACCCGTCTTTTTTATTTACCGGGACATAGTATACATTTACGCCGTTTTTTTTGGCAATGTGCCTTGCAGTCAATATTTGAGAATTATGTTCCATCTCTGTTAATATTAAATTGTCTCCTTCGTTTAATGGAAAATGCATTCCAAGCCAGTTTGATGTTTCTGTTGAACCGGATGTAAATCCCATTACATAATTGTTTGCTCCAAAAAAAGAAGATATGTTTTGTCTTGCATTTTCATATTGTTTATGACTTTCTCTTGCTTCTTCTGAATTTTTTGAATGATTGCTTCCGCGAATGTGTGTTGTTTTGTATTCGTGAATTTTGTCTTTCACACTTTTTGGTTCTTGAGAAGTTGCTGTAGAATCTAAATATATTCTGCCTAATTTATCAAATAACGGAAAATCATTAGCTCTAATATTGTATACATTTGGATTTAAATTGGGAAAAACTTCTTTAATTTTATTTTCACGTACGAGTTTTGGAACGTTAATAAAATCCGTGGTCTTTTCTTGATTTGTTGCATTCATGTTTGAAGAAAAATAGTGATGTGTTTATAAATCTTTTTGAAATCACTCCTTTTAAGTGGTTCTTTTTTAGGAGGTGATAATTTGAAAAAAGTAATACGATTTAATTATTACTAAACTTTATTTATCCCCTTCCTCTTTGGGCGAAATACAAATCCTCAACAGTATTTAAAGTATCAATAGACTCAACACTTCGTTCTGCATCTCTTAATCTGATTAATCTAGGAAATCGTAATGCATATCCCGAAGAGTAATTTGTTGACTTTTGAATTTCTTCATATGCAACTTCAATAACAATTTGTGGTTTGAATGTGACTTCGTTTTTTTTCTCAGAAATAATAAGTGGTTTTAATAAATTAGTTAATTCTTCAAAAGAAACTCCTTGTTCTACTTTCTCTTTTATTCCAGTTCCGACATTTCCAATTTCTAAGATTTCTCCGTCTTCGGTGATGCAACCAACTGTGAATGAAGAATACCAACCTACACGTTTTCCTTCCCCATATTCTGCTTTTACAATTACTAAATCAAGCTCTTGCATTATTGGTTTATATTTTACCCAAAAACCTACTCTTGAACCTGGTTGATATATTTTATCTATGCCTTTGAAAATTACTCCTTCGTTTCCGTGTTGTAATGATTCATCATAGAATTTTTTTGCTTCTTCGTCTTCGGACGTTTCTATACTTTTTGAAATTACTAATTTGAATTTAATTTCTTTTATTACTTTTTCTAGAATTTTTCTTCTTTCATATTGTTTTTTATCTAAAAGAGTTGTTTTGTTGTGGTATAAAATATCAAAACAAACTACTTCTACCGGAATTTCTTCTGCTTGTTTTTCTATATCATATTTTCTTCTAATTCTTGTGGAAATTTGTTGAAATGCGACATATTTTTTTGTATGTTTATCGTAGCCGACAATTTCTGCATCTAAAATAAAATCATCTTTGTAGTCTTTGAACAATTCTATTACATCCGGAAATTGATTTGTAACTTTTTCAAGTCGTCTTGTGTATAATTCTATTTTATTTCCAAGTTTGTGAATATTAACTCTAAATCCATCGTATTTATACTCTATAATTGATGGCCTTCCTACTTTTTCAAAAGCGTTTGAAATGGAAATTGCTTTTTGGCAAAGCATAACTTGTAGTGGATGAAAAATTTCAAGTTTAAGTTCTTCTAAACCTTTTAGTCCTTCTCTTTTTAATGCAAGTGCAACTTTTGTAAAATCGTTTGTCATTTGATATGCGTGCATTACTTTTTCACAGATTTCGTTATATTGTTCTCTGTCTTTTTGTTCTACGACATCTGATTTTTTATCAATTTCGAAAGTTACTTTTGCTTCTTTTGCTAAATATGCCCAGACTAATGAGTCTCTAAATGCGCCATCGCCAACTCCGACACGTAAATCTCCAACTGCGAGTCGAATGATATATTTTGCTTCGTCGCCAGTTGCTGAAGTTAATAGTTCAGAAATTAATTTAACTTTCATATCATTTGCATTGTTTGCATTCTTACTCGAAGTAATCGCAATTTTTTTTAAGTTTTCAAAAACTTTTTTAATTGTAAGTTCAATTTGAGTTAATGTAAATTGCTTTTTTTTTGAAAACAAAAGTTTTGCGCACTCTCCTAAATCTCCTGTTTGTTTCCAGTTTGACATCACTTCTGTTTCTGAATGTCCTGACGCTTGTGAAATTGCTTTTAGTGCCATGTTTGTTGCAATACCTAATTTTTCTTCATCAGAACTTATGAAAACTTTTCCTTGTAAAAGTAAAATTACCATTGGAAGAGTTTCTTCATCAGCAATTTTTAATAAATTAGAAATATGGTGTATTTTTGAAAGTCTTTTGGAGTTGCTACTGAGTGTATTATATACCAAAACTAATTCGCTAAATTTCAACTCATATCCCCCAATTTTAGAATTTTTAATTTAATAATTATTTTTTGATTTATGTCTATTATTTTTGTACTATTTACTTTTCGTATGTAATAAGTGTTCACTTCACCGGCAACTTCAATTATTGACGCTATGTAGTTATTCATACACCGTTAGTGAGGATGAACAAATTTTAATTGCAAACGCAAGAGAGCTGGTACGTATGAACACTTATTACTTTTATTTGTTATCTTTATCTTTTACAATGAAATGTTCATGATCTTCACCAAGTCTTCTATCCACTTCACTCTTATTTATTTCTTGTTTTTGTTTTTTGTTTAAATTGTCAATGAAATTGTAAATACTTTCTTTTAGTTTGCTTCCAACACGTCTTGCTTTTTTTTCTATGGATGGTGCGAATTTTATTAATGGCCATGGTGTTGAAACATCTTTGTTATCCCAATTATTAAAAAAAGTTACATCACGAAGTTCGTACTTTGATGGTTTTGGAATTTGTTCATCAGGGTAACCAATTGGAATTATGACCATCGGAATTACATCTTTTGGAATATCTAAAATGTCTGCCAACGGTTCATTTTCAAATGCTGATACAAAACATGCTCCTAAATCTAAATTATGTGCTTCAAGCAACATATTTTCTGCAGCACAAGTACAGTCTTGTGTGGAATAAAGTTTTTTACCACGAAGTCCATACATCCTGTCAAGTTTTTCTGCTTCTGAACAAATTATAATTATTACGGGTGCAGTTGATATCCAACTTTGTGTCATACAAGCATCAGCAATTTTTAATTTCTTTTGTTCGTCTGTAACAACGATGAATTTTATTGCTTGTAAATTTCCTGCAGTTGGTGCGTGAATTCCTGCATCAAGAATCTGTGTAATGTATTCAAACGGAATAGGAATATCAAAGTATCTTCTTATACTTCTTCTAGTCCTTATGCATTCAGATGTGTCCATGCTATTAGTAAAGGGTATTTTATTTATAAACGTTCCTTCATTTGTAATTTTTAGAATTTAGGTATACTAAGAGTTGTGTTTTATTTTTAAATTCAATTGCTCTTTGTTGGTTCTTCTGTTTTTTTGTTATAAGAAAAAATACCGTCAAGTTTGTCAAATAAGTATTCGCTTCTAAAAGGAATAATTACTGGAATTATGTGTACGTCACATTTTATTGCTTTAAATGCCAAATACGCGTCTTCTTGCCCTGCGGTAATTACTGCAATTGGGGTGTTTGTCATAGTTTTACATTTTGCTATAATAGGAAAATATCCTCTTGCATTACAAAAAAGTATTAAATCGGGCTTATTTTTTAGAACACCATCTACAATTGTGTCTATATTTGCATTCAGTGTAATGTTAGTTAGTATATTTGAATCTTTTAAATTAAGATTATAGGGTGATTTATTAAAATAACAAACATCATATTTTTCTTCAGCAGTCGTCTTGATTAATTCCGTTGCTAATTTTTTATCTCCATCTAAACCTTCAATTGCGATTTTGTACATATTACTCACAAGTGATGAAAATATTTACTTATTTAAATTCTTTTTGATTTTGGGCTCTGTAGAAAAGTTTGGCCGGCAAGCAGAAATAATAAGCTATTAAAATTTGTTCTTTAGACTTAAGCAACTAAATTAAAAAAACTAATTTGTAATTAACTCAAGGCCGGCGTATTTTTTCTACAGAGCCTTGATTTTGATACTTTCTAACTTAGCAGAAAATTTGAAAAAGAAAAAAGCTGCCGACCCATAGAGCCGGCGAGAAATCGCGCATTACTTGGGGGTAAATGGCTATTCCTAGAACAATGAAAATAAAAAAATTAAAAAAAGATTAGAGCTTATCTAATCATTTCAATTCCAAGGTCGGAATTTAACTGTCTTGATTCTTGAGCTGCTCTCTTTGCAGAACTCTTTCCAACAAGCCATGGTGAAGTTACACCAGTGATGATTGTCATTACTGACAATTTTCCAGCCATATGGTCAGAAACTCTTGCTCCCCAGATAACGTTTGCGTTATCATCTAAGCTTTCAGTTACTAATTCTCCAATTCTTGAAACTTCTTCAAGTGTCATTTCAGGTCCACCATGAATGTGGATTAAAGCTCCTGTTGCACCAGCGTAGTTTACTTCAAGCAGAGGATTTGATAATGCTCCCTTAACTGCTTCTTCAACTCTATTGTTAGTGTCAGATGCTCCTACTCCTATTGCTGCTACTCCACCGTTAGTCATGATTGCTTTTACATCAGCATAATCAAGGTTAACTAATGAAGGTACTGCGATAGTTTCAACGATACCTTTAATCATAGTTGAGATTAATTCGTTTGCAACAGCGAATGCTTGTTGAATTGGTAAGTCTCCTGCGATTGCTACTAATCTGTTGTTATCAATTACAACAACTGTGTCACAGAATTCTCTTAAAGTTTGAAGACCAACTTCAGCTTTGTCAATTCTTGCTCTTTCAATTTTGAAAGGCATAGTTACTGTTCCAATAACGATAGAACCTGTTTCTTTTGCAACTTTTGCAACAACTGGTGCTGAACCTGTTCCAGTTCCACCACCCATACCAGCGCAAACGAATACCATGTCTGAGCCTTTAAGTGATTCCTTGATTTCTGCGATTGATTCCTTAGCAGCTTCTGCTCCTTTTTGAGGGAATCCACCACATCCAAGTCCTCTGGTTACATCAACACCGATTAGAAATTTTTTATCAGCGTTAGTTACGTCAAGGTGCTGTTGATCTGTGTTAATAGCGATAATTTCAGCGCCTTCGATTCCTTTGGCATATAGCCAATTTACCATGTTATTTCCTGCGCCACCGCAGCCAATAACTTTGATGTTACATTGTCCTACGAGAGATCCTGATTTCAGGCCCTGTGCTTGTTGTAGTGCGTCTTTTATAATAAAGTCCATGTTTTGTACCCCTTTTCCAATTTTGCGTTTGGTTTGTATCTTAATATTTCAATTACGAGTTGGTTTCCACACCTCTTCTCTGTTTTTCGAGAAGAAATATCAAATTTCATATTTGAAATTTAATATGTCTAATTCTACATTAAGTTACTTATAAATGTTTCTATTTTTCAGCACATAGTTTATATATAAACTAACTTTTTTTAGTTCCTTTCCAGTTAAAATCAAACTTTATATAGGTTTTTAAGACATTTTTATGGTGTTTTTTTGTTTTAAAATTCAAAATATTCTTGCATTTGTAATTAGATTGAATTTCATATTATTTAATGTATTATTATATAAGGGAGTAGTTTTGTGCTGTTAT
This sequence comes from Candidatus Woesearchaeota archaeon, assembly GCA_041661165.1. Taxonomy (GTDB): domain Archaea; phylum Nanobdellota; class Nanobdellia; order Woesearchaeales; family JBAZVA01; genus JBAZVA01. The sequence continues at coordinate 21,128 of JBAZVA010000014.1, forward strand.
TTATTCTTTGATGTATGTCAAATGTTTGATTTCTTATACGTTTCCATATTTGGTATTTAATTCCATATTTGGATAGAGTTTCCAAAAATGAAAACGTATATAAATCAAGAAAAATCTATTTTTTTATGGAAAAATTACACGTAATGCGTGCACTTTTTGATAACAAAATTCTAAATGTTCTTGATATTTTTTTTAAGAATAGGGAATCTCAATTTTTTTTAAAAGAATTATCTGCTCAATCAAAGGTTTCTTTGACATCATGTTACAGGATAATAAGAAGGCTTGTTTCTGTCAAAGTTCTAAAAGAGGTTAAGGTTTCAAGGTTTGTTGTTTATCAGTTAAATGATTCTGAAGAAACTAGATTTTTAGAAGAAGTTGTAATCGAACAGAAGAATTATGTTGATGAATTTGTTAGAAATGTAAAGATAATTCCAGGAATTAAGCAAATAATTTTGCATGGTGTTGAAACAAAAGACAAGGCAAACATCTTGATAATTGGAAATAAACTTGATCCTACACTTTTCAAACCAATAATTGCTGATTTTAAATTAAATAAGAATTATAATATATCTGCTTTGACTTTAGATCCTGATCAGTATACTCAGATGACTGATATGGGTCTTTATTCGGGCAAGAAGAGAATCTTGTTTGAGAAGAATTAAGATTTTAATTTGTAATCAATTGAATCTAAAGGTAATATTCTTTGAGATTCAACTGTTCTTATTGGTAATGTGTGTTGTTCATATATTTTCATTGCTTTTTCTACTTGCTTTGTAGCTATTTCGTCAGGCGATTGAAAAACATAAAAGTCTCCAATTAAGTTATTTTTAACTTCAAAAAATCTACCAATTGCATCAATTTCGCCCTTATAAAAATGCTTTAATGGCATAATTGCATTTCGTATCTCTTGCAAAGTTCTTTCGTTTTCTTTTAATATTGGAAGAACATATAAAAGTTCATTTTTCATAAAATTAGTTACTATTATTTAGTTTATATTTCTTTCTGTGGGATAATTTTAAAAGTTAGTGTTTGTTTATGGCTTGTATGTCAACTGATGAAGCAATAAAAAACAAACTAAAAAACCAATCATACGGACTTTTCGGGGTTGCAAGTTCAGTGAAGGTTTGCGAATGGCAAAAAAAAGATTTGCGTGGTCAAGGTGCGTGTTACAAAAATAAATTCTATGGTGTGCCAACTCACCAATGTATTCAGCTTTCAACAACTCTTAATCATTGCGATAACAAATGCACATATTGTTGGCGTGATATGGCTTCAACAAAAGGAGAAGTTATGACTTTGTTTGATGAACCTGATTTAATTGTAGAAATGGCACCGAAATTGCAGCAAAAAATGTTGACTGGTTTTGGGGGAAACGAAAAAGTACCAAAAGAAAAGTGGATAGAAACAAGAGTTGCAAAGCATTATGCAATATCGTTAACTGGCGAACCAACACTTTATCCAAAACTAAAAGAATTAATTGAATTGATTAAGAAAAAACATTGCTCGACTTTTGTCGTCACAAACGGTCTTCATCCCGAGGTTCTATGTGAAATAGACCCGACACAATTGTATGTTTCGCTTGACTCAACAAATAAGGAAGATTTCTATAAAATCACACGTTGTAGCCTAAAAGACGGCTGGGAACGATTGTTGAAAACCCTTGATTTCATTAGGAGTATTCCTAATAAGAGAACAGTTTTTAGAATTACTTTAATCAAACCGGATAACATGAAAAAGTCAGACATAGTTGGATTTGCGGATATGATAAAACGCGGAATGCCAAAGTTTGTAGAATTCAAATCATACATGTACATTGGAAGTTCTCAGGAAAGATTGCTTGTATCAAATCAACCTTACTTTGAAGAAATTGAGCAGTTTGCAAAAGAAGTCGGAGATTTGTGCGACTATGTTATAATTGATGAACATGAGCAGTCTAAAGTGATTCTGTTAGTTCACAAAGATAATGTTGGTATGAAAGATAGGTTTATTGATTACGAGAAGATTTAATACTACTATTCTTCTTAAAATGCGGTAAAGTAAATTTATTTAGAAATTTCCAAGAAACACAGAATTACTTATTCTATCTTTCCTGTTAAATATCCCTGCTTATTCTCATCCCAAGATATTTTTCTTTTATTTTCTCTTACTATTCCTGTTTGGCTCTGAACATCAGCTAATCGTCCATTATAAAAAATAGGAACTCCTTCTCTCATTGCCAAAGCACTAACAGCATCATTTGCATTTACTCCATTAATAACTTGTTCAATACCTCTGTTTACGATATGAATGCCACTTTCTTTTACATAATTACCAGATGTATAACCATCATAAAGTTCAATAAAAATAGGTTCACGAATTTCCTCTCTAATAAGATTTTTTCCAGTAATGTTTCCAGTAATGACAAGGAAATCAGCATTATTTGGTTGAATTGGAATTTGCTTTATTTTTGTAATTTCAGGTCCGAAAAAAAGATATCTTTTTCTTGTTTTTGATACTTCTTCTGGATTCCTAACGGCAGATCCAAATGTGATAACTCCAACAATGTCATCTAATGGGACTTCAGTATGGTTAATTTTCCAACCAGTTACTAGTTTATATAAATCACTTAACTCAATATGAAATGGCGTTTCCTCATTCAGAGTAATACATTTACCATTAGGAAAATATAATTTTCCAAGTCTTTTATTTTCAAAATACTTAGTAAATTCTTGCATGGGTAAATTTGTGTCAATCATACTCTTTAGAAATATCTTTGCAGTTATAAACCTTACTATTTTGTAATTACTAATAGGTAATAAAATAAAAAATGCAGGTTAGTTATCCTGATAACAATTTAGTTTTATTTCTTCATCGCAATAAGCCAGCCCTTCTCATCATCAGGAATCTCTTTGTCTTTCCAAATTCTGTTAAAATAACTTAAACTAAAATGATTATTTGGTCCGTAATATGGATCGTAAAGATATATTTTTTTATTTTCGATTTTTTTAACAACAGAATAATGTCCTTCTTGCTCTTTTCTGTCTTTTAAGTCCATGTAGCAAACTATTATTCTATAATCTTGATTTGCTAATTTTTTTAAATCTTTAATTGTTGCTTTCTTTTTTTCAACACATTCAAGTCCGAATTTTTTTGCAACTTTTAAAAAAGGTATAAAAGAAGTGCTACCTTCTTCTGGCGTTGCTTCCAAAAGTTTTGACAAATGCTTTTCTGTTTCTTTAATTCCAAAAGAGTCAAGAATCATTCGCATACACGCGGGACCGCAAGTATAATCATTTTCCTGTTTATAATAAGGAAATGTCATACTATACTTGAATCTACTAAGTTAATAAATTTTATTCTTAACACTATATTTACTAAAAACAGTAAAAAAGAAGATATTCTAATTTACAATACTTGAAAAAGTGTAAAAATAAGGAACTTCGTTCCAATATTTTTTATAAAAATAAATAAAAATTATTTAATCTTCTTTTTCAACACTTTTAGCTTGTTTGCCTCTTTCGTTTTCTGCTGCTTCGAAAGATACTTTATCATTTTCGTTTAACACTGCATTATTTTGTACTTGACTATGGTGTGTGAAATATTCATTTCCATCTTCATCTTTTACGAATCCAAAGCCTTTTTCTGCGTTAAACCATTTTACTGTTCCTTTTATTTTACTTGAGCTCATTTTACTTTCTTTTGTTTCCATTATTAATCACCTGATATAATTTAAGGTATTTTATTAAAACCAAAGAAGGCAATAATGTAAATTGATACCTTATATAATATAAGAGTTTTTTTCTCTTTTTAAATGTTTACTTATTCTTTTCTTAATCAAAAAGTCTTTTCACCAGCAAGCAGATTTGTATTCATATTATTGTTCTGGTTCCAATGGTAGCTTCTAATTAGTACTATTATTTGCACTACATGTAAAGGCTGGTTGAAAGACTTTTTAAGAACTTTTATTCTTCTTCTGAATTATCTTCTTTTTTTAACGAAATGTGAGAAACTATATCGCTATCTAAATCAATAATCGCAATAGTGTTTGTAGAGTGTGCTCCGGGGTTTACCAAATTTGCATTGTTTACTATGTCTGTGTTTGGTGTGTGAGTGTGTCCGTATAGTATGTAGTCATAATTAAGAGATTCAATAAGTGAGCCGAATTTCATTTGGTCGTCTGAATGTAATACTGCAATATGTTTTCCAGAAAGTGTGATATCTGCATAATCGTCATAGAATTTTGCACCTATCTCTTTTGCTGCTTCTTTTAGCCCTTCAACATCTTTGTCCATGTTACCTTTGACAACATAGAATTTATCGAATCCTGCGAATTTTTTTAGTGTTTCAGGTTTAGTGATATCTCCGCAATGTATGAGTACATCAATATTTAATTTTTTGAATCTATCAATTGCTAAGTCTATAAATTCGTCAAAATCATGTGTGTCTGCTATGACTCCTATTTTCATTTTATATATTGAGATTTTGTTTTTTATAAAAGTTATTGTTATCTCTATACAATTTCTTTGTCGACGTTATTTTTTCTTATATTTTTTTGGTTGTTATTTTATCAAAGTAACACAAATTTATATACTACTTGTGACCTAGTCAGATTACAACCTGTTGTGGTTTATTAAAAAACAACACACAATGGGTTGTGTAAAATGTGTTTTTCAATATATGTATTAAAAACATAAAAAGGGCGCAAAAAAAATAAGTTGGAATAGGCAAGAGAGGTAGGAAATTATGGCACAGGCAAAAAATCTTCGCGTACAAAAAAGAGACGGCACAATAGTTGATTTTGATGAAGCAAAAATAAGAGTTGCAATTGCAAAGGCGTTTTCTGCAGTAAATGAAAAGAAGCTTGAATTTATTGATAAAGTAAAAGATAAAGTAATTGCGTCACTTTCTGAAAATAATGTTTATAATATTGAGCATTTACAAGATTTAGTTGAACGTTCTTTAGTAGAATTAAATTTGTTTGACGTTTCAAAAGCATATATTCTTTATAGAAGACAGCATGAAGATTTGAGAAAAATTGGTTTTATTCTTTCATCAAACGATATTGTAGATAATTATCTTAATGTCGACGATTGGCGTGTTAAAGAAAATTCCAATATGAGTTATTCTATTCAGGGACTTAATAATCACGTCGCATCAATTGTGACTAGTAATTATTGGTTAAATAAAATTTATCCTGTTGAAATAAGAGATGCACATTCTAATGGAGATTTTCATTTGCACGATTTAGGAATGCTTTCTGTTTATTGCTGTGGATGGGACCTAAAAGATCTTTTGCTTAGAGGTTTTGGTGGAGTAACTGCAAAAATTGAATCTTGTCCTGCAAAAAGATTTAGAACTGCACTTGGGCAAATTGTAAATTTCTTTTATACTATGCAAGGTGAAGCTGCAGGTGCACAGGCATTTGCAAATTTTGATACTTTACTTGCCCCGTTTGTTTCGTATGACGGTTTAACACAAAAGGAAGTAAAACAAGCAATGCAGGAATTTATTTACAATATGAATGTTCCAACAAGAGTTGGTTTTCAAACTCCATTTACAAATGTTACAATGGATTTAGTTGTTCCAAATAATATGAAAGATGATCCTGTTGTTGTCGGAGGAGAATACAAAGATAAAACTTACAAAGAATTTCAAAAAGAAATGGATATGATTAATGTCGCATTTGCTGAAGTTATGATGTCTGGGGACGCAAAGGGGAGAATTTTTACTTTTCCAATTCCGACTTATAATGTAACAAAAGATTTTGATTGGGAAAATAAAGTTTTAGAACCAGTTTGGCAAATGACTGCAAAATATGGAATTCCATATTTTAGTAATTTTGTAAATTCAGATATGTCGCCTGATGATGCAAGAAGTATGTGTTGTCGTTTAAGACTTGATAAACGTGAATTAGTTAAAAGAGGAGGAGGACTTTTTGGTTCAAACCCTCTTACTGGTAGTATTGGAGTTGTTACAATAAATTTACCACGATTAGGATTTTTGTCTGAAAGTAAACAAGAATTGTTTGACAGATTAAAAAAGCAAATGATATTGGCAAAAGAGTCTTTAGAAATAAAAAGAAAAGTTCTTGAACAGTATACTTTGCTTGGGCTTTATCCATACT
>JBAZVA010000015.1:0-26953 GCA_041661165.1 Candidatus Woesearchaeota archaeon
CTTATCACAAAACCTTCCTGTTTACAATCTTTACAATAACCTTTATTAGAATAAAAATATAAAATAAAATCATGTTGTACATCGCATTCTTTTACAGCTCTTTGTTTCAATAAATAATGCCTTATCTCTAATAAAAAATAATATTTTTTTAAATTTATAACCTCTTCGCTAGAAGTTCCTAAAGTATTTTCTAAATAAGTTACCTTATTTCCCATTTCGTCCAAGCTTTCTGAAAGAGAAGTGTCATTAAAAACCTTACAAGGATCGCTTTCTATTAAAGAATACTGCGTATCAAGACCAAGTAATTCTAACCTTAATGATTGTTCTGTATTAAATATAGTATCATATTTTATTTCAGTAATATAATTTCCAAAAAATACCCCTATTACAAACACAGCAACAGTAAGTATCAAAACCAAAAAAAATTTCGACCAATCTATACTTTCTTTCATAGTAATAACAATGAAAATATCGCTTTAAATATCTACCGATATATCAATTCTCTCCCTTTAAAGTCTTTCTACCAGCCTTCACGTGTGATGCTAATAATTGTATAAATTAGAAACTACTATTGGAACTGCATTTATTATATGCATACGAGTACCTCGTAAGAGGTAGCCAAGTGCAACGCGGCTATGCGTGCTGGTAAAGACTTTAAAACACACCCGACATCACACACAAATCATTTCCCTGATTTATGCCACCATTTAGTTTGTTTCCCGGTGATTTTATATAAAATAGATACAGTCCACCACATAGCAAACAAAAACCAGTATGCAATTAAAAATAAAATATAATTAAATGGTAAATGCAATTTCTCTTCACTTAATTTTTTTGCCATGACAACCATAAAAAGTCCTATACAAAGAGAAATTAAAGAAAGAATAGTTATTGCGTCCAATTGAACATAAAAAATATCAAAATGACCAAAACGAAAATAATTTACAATATCAAAATGAGTAACAATCATTTTAACAATAAATAATCTAACCGAATCAAAAAATCTAAATAACGCAATTCCTGCACCAAAAAGAACCATAATCACACTAACAAATGCGATAGGTAATATAAATACTCCAAGAATTCCATACTTTATTGAAAAAAGATGCTTATAGTTAAGTAAATTTTCTATAAATCCATAATACCACCTTATTCTTTGTTTATACAACACATTAAATGATTTAGGCGCGACAGTATAAACTGCAGCATTACTCGCGTGTCTAATTTTATAACCATTTGATTGAATACGAAGTGCAACTTCGATGTCTTCTGTATGAAATGCTTTTTTGTAAAAACCGTGTTTATCAAAAAAAGCTTTTCTATGTATTGTAAATGGACCGGGAGTCACGTGCTCACTTGATAACACAGAAAATATTTTTCTTAAAAAAAGACCCATTAAATATTCTATCGCCTGAACTCTTTGTAAAAAACTTTTTGGTTTATAGACTCGCATTGACGGAGTGACAGCCATAACTAAAGGATCGTCAAAATAAGAAACCATATTTTTTAATGCGTCTTTACTTACAAAAGAATCAGCATCGAGTGCCCCGACAAACTCAGTATCACAACGTTCTAATCCATAATTTAACGCAGTATATTTTCCACCATTTTGCTTACGATAAATAACAACATTTGAAAAATTGGCATTTTTTACAACTTTAAAAGTATTATCCGTAGAACCATCATCGACAACCATTATTTTTAATTTGTCTTTTGGATAATTTAATGATAATAAAGAATTGAGTGTTTTCAAAATCGTATTTTCCTCATTAAATGCAGGAACAATTATAGTTACAGAATAAAATATTTTGGGAGAATCTGCCATTTTATGAATTTCTTTTCTTTTTTCATAATAAGTATACAAAAAAAATATAGCAGTATAAAGTCCTATAAACAACATAGGAAAAATAACATAATCTAATGGTCTCATTTGACACCTGCATATTGATTGTTTACAAAAGAATATTTGTAAATCACAATATTTGTAGTATTATATATTTTTTCAAATCTCTCAGATGTCTTTAACAAAAACAAAAATCCTTGATTGTCATGAATCCAGACATCGTCTCTCATATTTTTATCAATGATAACATAACCTATATTATATTTTTCAAAAAAATCATCTACAAAACTAATATTTCTAGTATAATAAATATCTTGAATTTCTTCACTTCTTTGATAATAAGAAATTTCAAATACTGACAATTCGTCAATAACATTAGGAAGTTTTGCAATAGAATTAATAAGTACGCCGTTTTCTTCGCGAGAAAACACTGTTGAAGATTGATCGGATAAATTTCCTAAATATTCTAATGCTAAAACAGTTTCTTTGTCCGGATAAAATTTCGATATTTGCTGAGTGTATGAAATGGGCGTAAAAAGTAATCCTGATAATAAAATTATTATCATAATTGGCCTGATAAATTTAGATTCGTATCTGAATTTCAATATATATATTAAGCCATAAGTCGCATAATAAATCACGACAAAATTTGCAAAAAACAAAACTTGTTCGTCTATAAAATAAAATAAAAGAAGTGTAACTATTGTAAATAAAATAAAAAACAAATGTTCATAAAAATAATAATGTTCTTTTTTAAACTGAGAAATATATCCTATTATACAAAGAATAAGACAAAAAATAGAAAATCCGCTAATAAACCCAAAATCAGTGATTAAAAAATGAAAATGAGAAAAATCCATATATGATCTAAAAGTAAATTTAAAAAATATATCCGTCTTAAAAAAAATAAGCGATAACAAAAGATACCCGCATAATGTAAGTACCTTCCAACCCTTTACCATCATGTAAAATAAAAGAAGTAAAAGAATGCACAATATTACGGCAACATATCCAAAAAAAGGCATAATCAATACAAAAAACACTGAAAATACTCCGAAATATTTTGTTCTGGAAACGAAAAACGCTGCGCAAAGAGACAAAAGAAAAAAAGGAACATAAAAATAATTACTAACACTAAATAAATACAAAAACAAGGGAGACGTAATTAAAAGTAAGAAAAAAATTCTTCTAAATAATTTATCAATTTCTAATTTTATGAAAACATAGTAAAGTAATAGAAAAGAAATAACTCCAAAAAAAACAGGCATAAAAAGTACTAAGTAAAATAATGGAATTCCGAAAACTTTTGATATAAAAGAAAGTAAAAATTCGTAAAAAGACACAAAATGAAAAGACCTCCCTTCAAAACTTAACCAATCATAATCAGGATATACGCCGTTCAAAAACACATATTCTGATATTCTTAAATGGTAATAACTTTCAGAAGAACCTAAAATAAATTTCTCATTTTCATCATATCTCAAAATAGACGGTAAACACAAAAGCACCAATAACAAAAATAACAAGAAAAAAAAGAAACCTAAATCTCGCTTATCTTCTTTTTTAACAAAAGCATTTTGAGTTAATTTTTGAGAAGCATTTAAACTGTAACTAGAATTCGCATCATCACGATGACTATATTTATGATTATGAGTATTGATATTGGCATAAACACTGTTTTTGTTATTAGTGTAAATATGATTATGACTACTTCTTTCTTTAAATACATCTTTTGGAGTATTATGTGCCAAACTCAACCACCTTACATCTTGCTTTAAATAAAAATACATCATCAATTTGTTTTATTAAATCAAAACATGCAGAATTAATATAATTTGGAAAAGTTGAATTATAATATTTTTTCGTAGATTTAGAGACTAGCACATAATCCGCGTCATATTTATCTATAACAGATAATGCAGTAGATAAAGAATTTGTAGTATACACTGTTTCCACATCATAAAATCGACTAGAATCTAATACGCCAAAATAATATGAATCCATAATTGTTTTTTTATCTGAAAAATAAGCAATCTTCTGTCCATAATCAGGCATCGCGACAACAATACTATTGTTATCAATACCTTTTTTCATAAACAAAAACATATCTATTTCGCTTTGAGTAGGAATATTTTCTTTTGCCATACTAAGATACGTAGAAGAAGGAAGTACACTTGACAAAACAAAAGATATCACATAATAAAAGATGAATAAAGTTTTTACAAATATTCTGACTGTTTTTTTATTACTAGAATTAAAATAAGAAAAAACCCAGTCATAATGAAGTATTACAACAATTATAAGGAAACTTCCAAGAAAAATAAATCCGCTAGTTACTGTTATAAGTTTAAACCAAAGTAACACAAGCATTAGGTATATCAAACTTACTAGCATGTAAACATATTTTTCTCGTTTCCCGAAAGTAAATCTAAATAGACTATAAAGTCCATACATAACAGGAATAATACCAAGTTTATACATGGATTCCAAAAGTGTAAAATGAGAAAAGAAATTTCCCCTAATATAACTAGGAATTCCTCCAAAAATAACAGAAAATCCTTGATTTAAAAAAACGGGTTTCATAGTTACTAAAAGTGCCCAAAAAACAAAAAAAGAAGTAAAAAATACTAATTCCAATTCAGATCGAGATATTTTAATTCCTTCAATCGCAAGTAACAATAAATAAATCCAGAAAAACAACACGAATAAAATAACAGATTGGTGTAAAAAAGAAAAAATAACAATTAAAATAATAAAAATTATTTTGTATTTATTACACGCACTCGAATCCAAAAAAAGACTATGTTTTGTTATTTTAATAAGACAATAAATAAGCATCAAAAATACAGGTATTACAAGTGAATATACAGAAAGAGAATATACAGTCTCTGACAAAAAAACCGGAACAATACCACTCATAAAAGCAGTAAATAGCACAGCTTCTCTATTTTTTGCAATTTCAAGACCAATAAAATATACAATAAAAACAGTTAGTGATGCAAATATATTTGGAACTATTTTACAAACTAATTCCAATGGAAAAAATAAAGAAAAAAAAGCTAATATATAATGAAATACCGGTAAAAAATAATAATCTCTTCCAAGATATGATAAATCATCATGTATTATAGGAGTTCCAAACTTTGTAATGTGCTCTACTTCTCTAAGTATTTGATAAGAACTGTCCGACGCAAATTCCGGGACAGATAGCGATAAAAATACTCTGATAGTACAAATACTCAAAAATATCAAAAAAACGACAAAATAATCTCGCTTCATATAATATAGAAGATAAATATTATTTATAAAATGTACTATCGTGCCTATTTTCTAATAGTAATTGTTTACAAAAATAACACTACTAAAATCCACAAAAACTAGAAATTTTGACATTAAAAATTAATCCAAATATTTTTTATAAAAATAAAATAAAAAAATAAAAACAAAATAATTTTTACTTTAAATCTTACATATTTGCTTATTTATTCGCCTGCAAAATCTTCTGCTGTTTCTTTTAATTCCGCATCTAAAGGTAAGATTCCTCTCTTTTGCAAATACAACTTTGTTAATATCCAAAAAAACAATCCTAATGATTTCTTTCCTTTATTGTTACAAGGAACAACTAAATCAATATTGTTACACGGATTATTTGTATCACAAAGCGCAATAACTGGAAGTCCTATTTTTTTTGCATCATCAACTAAATTTCTGTCTGGCCAAGGATCTGTCACAAGTGCAACTTTTGCCTCGATAAAATTATCAAGATAAGTGTTTGTTAAAATTCCTGGAGGATATCTTCCCGCAAAAACAGTACAACCTGTTAATTTACCAAACATTTTAACTGAACGCCACCCATTTTCTCGTCGAGATACAATCAAAATATCTTTAGGTTCATATTGTGCTAAAAAATTTGCACATACTGCAATTCTCTCATCAATTTTTTTCAAATTAAGAACTGAAAGTCCGTCTGGTCTAATTTTATAAATAAATTGTTCCATATACTTTGTTTTAAATTTTGTTCCAATATGAAGTCCGCTTTTTAGATATTTTTCTGTAGGAACTAAAAGAGTATCCATTGGCTCTGTAATAGTATCTTCTATTTTTGATTCTTTCATCATTTGTTCTTTTTCATCATCATATTCGTCTTTTTCCATTTTATATCACCAAATTAGAAGCAAAGAAATAGTAGTTTTGTCAAAATTTTAATAATGACATATTTACGTTCTTTACCACAATTATTATAGCCCTTGTAGCTCGAATAAAGACTTGCTCTATTCTGGGCAATATATACAAAAACCAAACTTCTATTTATAAACTTTACGGTGGTCCTTCGTCGAAAACTATTTTGATTTAAGAAAAACATACGACTCACTTTCGTTCAAAATTTCTATACTGGCAAGCAGACTCGTATGCAGTATTATGATAGTTCGTTCTACCATTGTGTAATCAATAAGTACAATTATTTGCATATATGTAAAGGCCAGTATAGAAACTCAAGATACACTACTAGAATCCCTCAAACTTATAAAAGAAAAAGAATTACGTAAAATCATAATGAAAATATTTAAGGTGCTTGGAAACCAATATGTCGCTATTATTTTCGTAATGATTCTTATAAGCATAATTACCATGATAAATATTGAGTGGTGGGTATATTCATTTTCCATCATTTTGTCATACTTACTTGCGGACTTAATTATGATTTTTTTTGTAAGAGGAGGTCATGGACTCATACCTATTCCATTTTTATCAAAAAAGAATTTCAAAAAAGGTCATAATTATTTAATATTTCTTACATTTATAATACTTGGAACCATTCTTAGTGGAACAATTGCAAATGTGTTAACAAAATATATAGAATTATTAGATACAAGAACATTTATATTGGCAAATGGCCTTATATTCATATTAGTATATTTCGATTTTACATTGACATACTACAAAAATAAATAACGTTAGAAAATAAATAAAGATGTGAAAAAATGACAATAAAACTAATATTATTTGATTTTGACGGAACTTTAGCAGATGCATTCCCGATAATACTAAAAAATGTAAATGAACTTTCAGAAAAATACAAATATAACAAAATAAAAGCTTCTGAAATTTCTGGCCTAAAAGACATGAGCCTAAAAGAAATTTTGAAAAAATACAATATCTCATTATTTAAATTTTTGTTCTTAACATACGATATGAAAAAAAGAATAAATAAAGACAAAAGCAAAATAAAAATATTTCAAAACATAAAACCCGTCGTAAAAGAGTTGTCAAAAAAATATAAAATTGGAATAATTACAAAAAATAAAGAAGATATTGTTAGAGAAATATTAAAAAAAGAAAAAATAGAATCATACTTCAATTTTGTTATAACTGACAAAACAATATTCAAAAAAGAAAAAACCATTAAAAAAACAATAAAAGAACATAAACTAAATAATGACGAAGTGATTTACATAGGTGACGAAAGAAGAGATGTGGTCTCGTGTAAAAAAGCAAACGTAAAAGTAATTTCTGTAACGTGGGGATTTAATTCTAAAAAAGGTCTTCAAAAAGAAAACCCTGATTATTTAGTAGATAAACCAAAAGAAATATTAACAATCATAAAGAAAATCTAATTAAAAACATAATCACCATTGATTAACTTTAGGAGCAGATATTAACATATGTACTATTCCTTCTTTATCTTCACCTTGAGCAATCAACTCTAATGCAGTTACTTCTACTTTCTGACCTGTCTTAGTAGCGTATCCTAATTCGAAAGGTTTTCCGACCTTCAAAGGAACTATCTGCTCACTAAAATACACTTCTAAATCTTTATCTTTATTAAGTAATCCAGTATACTTAACATCATATTCATTTCCATATATATTCAACTGTGCAATTTGTCCTTTTTTTAAATATATTTCTGATTTAATCATCTGATATTGTTTAACAGAATCTTTTTGTTGATGTACAGCAATATCATTTTTAGAAGTATTAATACCGCAACCCATTAATATACTCAAACAAGACGACATAATAATTTTTTTCATTTAATAAAAATTAAATTTAGTATATTTAAATATTTCTATAAATTTTTTTAATATTAGTTATGAATGTGGGACAAACATAAGAAAGCTTTAAATTCTTAAAAAACACATAATTATATATGGAAAATGTGCTTTTTATCTGCAATCAAAACAAGAACAGAAGTAAAACTGCAGAACACTTATTTAAATCAGAATATAAAACAAAATCCGCAGGACTTTATAATAAAACTCCCGTCGCAGAAAAACAATTAGAATGGGCAGACACAATTATCGTAATGGAGGATATTCAAAGAAGCGAAATTGCAAAACGTTTTCCAAAACAATACCTTAAAAAAAGAATTTTGTCATTAAATATTCCTGATATCTACAAATATGACCAAAATGAATTAAAAGAGATATTAAAAGAAAAAATTAAAAAAATAATTAAATAAAATTAAAAGAAAAAAATATAATTAGTTTCTACTTACCTTCTTTAGTATCCACAAGTCCTTCAGAATGTACTTCGTATATTGCTTCAGCATCAGGCATATTTGGAGCATCAATAAGTTTTGCAACTCGTGTTCCTTTCTTTCCACGTCTTAAATAAATTCTAAACGTAGAATTGTGTCCAACGATGTTTCCACCAATGGATTCAGTAGGATCACCAAAAAAACAATCAGGTCTTGCCATTACTTGATTAGTAACATATACGCACAAATTGTGAGTATTTGCAAGTCTTGATAATACGTGCATATGTTTATTCAGCTTTTGCTGTCTATCCGCAAGTGTTCCTCGTCCAACATACTCTGCTCTAAAGTGCGAAGTAAGTGAATCAATTATTACAAGTTTCACTTTTAACCCGTCATCAATAAGATCGTTTACTTTTTCAGCTAAAATCATTTGATGATCTGAATTATACGCTTTTGCAATTTTTATATGCGACAATACATCTTGCGGTTCCATGTCTGCACCATGTGCCATTTCAACAATTCTTTCTGGTCTAAATGTATTTTCCGTATCAACATATATAGCATACGCATCTGGATCGTTTTTAATCAGATTCACACACAATTGATGTGCAAGTTGAGTTTTTGAAGATGCATATTGTCCAAAACACTCAGTAATTGCGCTAGATTCAAATCCGCCACCAAGTATTTTATCAAATTCCGTAGAACCTGTTTTTATTTTAAAAACGTCTTGTCGTTTTACAAGACATTGACTTCCGTCTTCAAAACCCATATCCATTGCATCTCTTGCCTGCGAAATCATTTTTCTCGCAGCTTGTTCAGATATTCCTGTAGCTGTTGCTATTTCTCCTGGCGTTGCAACTGCAACCGCCATTACGTTTGCAAATCCGCAAGAAGAAAGTTTTTCAATTGTTGCGGGTCCTACGCCTGAAAGCGTGCTTAAATCTAATACATCAGTACTCATATTCACATCCTCCTATTTTTTAATTCTGAAAAATTATTCAGAATCATGCACTATTGTTGCATTCAAATCTTCTCTTAATGTAAGATACTCATACGCTTTACTAAGTACAAGTACTGCCTTAGGCAAATCAGAAATACGTAAAGTATTAGTTGACTTCCATTCTTTAGTATTCTTGTCAAGATATCTTTTGTCAAAAGAAACTGTTTTGTATTCTATAATTTCCCCGCTTTGATTCAAAGACTCATTTAGCCACACGCACGCACTTATTGCACCTGTGCTGAATTTTTTTACTAAATTGCTTTTTTCGATTGTTTTCTGTTCTATTTTTATTTTTGTGTTTACACTTGTATTTACTTTATCTATTTTTTCCATATTTTCAATCCTCGTTGCTATTCGCATCTTTTTCATTAGACAAACATTTCGTTCATCCCGAGGCTTTCTTTCGACCGGTCAAATCAAACCTACATACTATAGGCCATGCCAGATTTATAAGCGGCGCGTCAGAATGTCAAAGTGTCCAGTGGAAAATTAAAGTTCGAAATTTTGCCATTAGAAAGCCTAAAACATAAAAATAGTAGAAGTCTTGTGGTGTTGTCTAATTCAATTTTTCTAAAGTATTTTACCGGCAAGCAGAACAGTATGCAGTATTATAATAGCTAATTCTACCAGTATAATAGCTAATTCTACCAGTATAATAGTTAGCACAATTATTGACATTATATGTAAAGGCCGGTAAAAATACTTTGAGCAAAATCTAAACAAATTAGAAAAACTTCAGAAAAACAATTACGGGAATCAACAAAATAAATAGAACAAACAAAATTTTCTCCATAAATGAATTTGTAGAAAGAAAACCTTTAATTGAAAAAGGAATCGGGTAAAACGGACGAATACCTTTGTAAGTAAGTGCATCCAAGAATAAATGAGATATATAACCAACACAAAACACAATAGAATAAATAATATTTACATTAAAAACAAATAAGTTAAAAATGTAAAACAAAAATGCAAATCCCCCTACAGCAAAAAGACTATGAAAAAACCCTCTGTGTTCTAAAAACAAAGATAGCGGCCAGATTTTTCTTCCCATAATAGATTCTGAAACATCAATATCTGGTAAAAGTGTTCCAAATATCACTAAAATAAATAAAATAACATTCAATCTTACATCAAAAACAAAATTAAGTAATAACAAAAGAAGAATTCCAAACACCACGTGAGTTTTGTACATCATATTGATTCTAACCTTTCATATAATCCACTGTGTTTTTTTACGATAACGTTCTTTCAGAATAAAACAGACATTATAGACTATATATATGTTGTTACTTTTAAAGAAGAAATAAGAATAACATTTATAAATAGCGGCAAATTCAGAATCTAAATGAAACTGATATTTAAAGATGGAAAATTAGTAACAAAGGGGAAAACACTCTTTGAAATATTAGAGTGTCAAGATTCTAACACAGTAAGAACCGGTGTAGTTAGATTCGGCGACACAAATATATACCTGGGATTAAACGGACAATATAAATTAGAGGAAGAAATTGCCCCCTATTCTGGAAGAAGAAAAAATGACTATTTTATTGATATGACTTCTGATTTTGATGGAACAACAATAAAAGTTCCAAATATTAAAGAAGAAGTTGTTTTAAAAACTGTATATAAAAATGGAATTGGACCAGATTACAAAATTATGGACAGAGCCGAAGTAATAAAACGTAATAGAACTTATTATAAAAAGAAATTTATTCCTGGAAAAAGAAAAAAAGACTATTATTGAATATAACAAGATGAAATCATGGCAAATCACAAATTATACAGTAAAAATAATACGCCAATAGATCCAAAATATTTAACCACGCATGAATCGTCAGAAGGAAGAAGAAGTAATAAAGGAAATGAAGATGAAAGTTTACTTGAACATTTATGTGATTTCGATTTACCTGCAGAAGAAATACTTCATTTAGGTCAAAGAGAAAATTTCGCAATAAATTACGATTTAAATTCTGAAAACGATTTAGACCATCCAACAAAAGATGATGATGACTAAAATATTATTAATTTATTAAAAAATAATAAATATTCAATTCATCAAAACATAAAAAAACATTAAAAACTTAAAAGAACACAAATTTATTCTAACTTCTTTAATTCTTCTTTAGCATCTGCAGTAAAAACTAATTGTGACATAAATTCTATTCTGTCAAACATTTCGTTTTTGACAACTTTACCAACTAATCTTACAGGCTTTCCTAATATAGAATTCTTAACAGATTCAAAATTTTGCGGATTTTCTCTTAACATTTGAAGATCCGCTTCGCCAATTTCACACAAATTTAGCATTTGATTCTTAAAACACACTACCCGAATATTCTCAGAACCATCATCAACAATTACGTTCATAACACAAGAATAACCGGGCTTCACCTCTTCTCCCTCGTCATTATAAAATTTATCTCCTCGAAGTCTTACTCTTCTTCCGGATTTTGGATCAATTTCAAAAAATCTTGGCTCATAAACAGAAACTACAAATCCGCAAATTTCGACATTATCTTCATTTTTTGTTAATTGCATAATTTTCTTTCTTGTCGCTTTTTTTCTCTCATAAACAACACCAGAAGCAGCCGACTCAGATGCAGAAACAGTAACCCCTTCAGGATTAATTTCAATTTCAGAATTATCATTTAAATGAAGTTCTACTCGTCCAATATTGCTTAATTTGGCATACGCTTGTTTAATTCTAAGAATATCTCCAATATTAATTTCAGAAAGTTTATCAGTAACAGAGCCCCATAATGTACATCTTACTTGACCAGTTTCGTCAGAAACTTGTACGCTTCCTACTTTTCCTTCTCGACCGTCTTTAGTAGTAAATGCTTTGGCATCATACTTTGCAATAACTTTACAATCAAGTTCAACACTTCTCATCCCAGAAATTAATTTACTAATTTTAAATTTTCCCGTAAGAGATTCAAAAAGTTTCACACCAAGTTCGTTTGCTACGATGTGTGCTGCTCCTTCTTCAGTAATATAATCAGAAAGTTCAGACACTTTATCTTTTACTCTTCTTTGTACTTCGTCAGAAGAAAGTCCTGTCTTATCACAAATTCTAGAAATGATATCAGCGATTGGAATTCGTATAGCCATGTTCATACCCTAATAACGTTTACCCCATACTTTTCAGAGTTTGATGTTTTTATAAACGTTTCGTATGACTGTTGTGTGTCCAAAGTCCATAACCTGCAAAGCAAAATTTATGCACTCTTTCTAATTGCTCTTTCAATGATGCGATAAAATTAGCAAAAATATTTGTAATGCACTCACAAGCAGGTGAGACTTTTTGGACACACCTGTAAAGAAACAACAAAACTCATATAACAACAAATGTTAAAGATTTACTTAATATTATCTCTTGCCCAATCAAGCGGCGTTTTTATAAAATTGCCGGAAGAATCGACAGGAATTACATAATAAACAACATCAAAACTATCTCCATTAAAATAACCATAATGATGTTCTTTTGTTAAAGAAACAACCCTTTCTTTTGAAACAACATAACAATAAAAATTAATATCGGTCGTCTGCAAATTATAAGACAATATCGAATCAAATATTTTATTTTGACAATTTATAGAATTAAATCCTGCAATCTTTGAAAGAAGTAAAGAATCATAATTGTTTTTAGTATAAAATATTAAATAATTACTAAAATTAAAAAATTTAGAGCCATCTTCGTTTATAGTTGGTGGTGTAAGTGTAATTAACCCTTGCGCATCTGCCTTATTAATAGTTTTTATTTGCTTATAATCTTTTGAAATACCTGGAGCAAGTTTATCTATCGCAGTTATATTTTTACTTAAAACTCCTTTTTTAATAGAATTTCCTGACAAATCCACTGTTAATATTTCAAAATAATATTCTTTACCAGTTTGAATATTTGTGTTATTACAAGACGAAATAATTTTCTCATAATTATCTTGCCCGGCATTTACCGACTCATATAAAACTTTAGAAACATCATTTGAAAAATTATAATCAGCGCAATAAATTCTATATTCCTTCAAATCGTCTATTTTGTTTCCTTTTTCGTCTTTAACTTCGTCCCATTTTAAAATAAATTTATTTTCGTCTTTTGGTTTCTGTTCCAAAGTGAATTCAGAAATTTTGGGCGGAGCAGAATTTGAAAAGTCAAGTGAGAAAGGTATAAATTGTTTTCCGTAATAAGAATCATATTCTGCATAAAAATTAAACATAAATTCCCTTGTTTTACAAGCAATCTTAACCGTCTTCAAATCTTTCTCTTGTTGATTATCTAATAAAAATATATCCATGCCGTAATCAGTCTTTAAAAAATAATACCTCGTATCAGAATCTACTGTTTTCTCTTTATAATTTAATGTAGTCATACCATTAGATAAAAGACCAACAACAAAATCTACTTTTACTTCGTAGCTTTTATGCCTAATTATTGTTCCATCAATATCTGGAACAAAAGTAATGTCAAAATTACCTATCCCACTAAATGTCTCATATTCTGCCACGCAATCATCGTTTTCGGCATTTCTTATCCTATACAATGCACGAATAAAATTATAAAATACGCTATAATCTTCATCTTTTTCATATTCCGGCAACATCTTGAGAATATATTTCAAATGAAAATTATTATTTTTAAAATTTAATTCTGGTAATTTTTCTCTCTCTAAACAATATTGTATATTTTCTTTATCCGAACAAATTAACATCACATTTACGTCCGACATAATTACATCATAAACATTCAAGTTATAATTTGAAGATACCTTAAATTTTGGAGTGAGTCTATAAATATTTTTTTCTACTAAACGATACAAATTATTATCTTCTACACTTTGAATTGCATCTTCTATTGATATATCTGAATAATCGTTCGAAGTTTCTGCAAGAATAACTTCTGGTATACTTATAAATAGAACAACAACAAAAATTAAGAAAGATGTCATTTTAATTACATTCTTTAATTTCTTATTGTTAAATATCATGTCCAACACACCCCTCCCCAATCTTTAGTTAGAGGACACCCTCTTGCAAGAGTTTCTTGTGTTGGGTGATTAGACAAATCTATTTTAGACCAATCAAACTGTGGCGCAGGATCCCATTTATTTGTTGTTATCTCATAATGTCCGATAATGTGTTCATCATCATAAGGAATATCATATCTTTCGCAAATATCTCTCAATAATTTTTCAATATTTTCATATTGTTCATCAAATTTATCATTAAAATGAGCAGTATTTATTATTTCTATTCCAATACTTCTAGAATTCATATCTGGCAATATACATTTATTATCAGAAGCGACACACCCTGCATGAAATGCCACTTTATTTTCAGGAAGAACAGAAACAACATTTCCATTTTGTTCAATAATATAATGAATTGATAGTCCCCTATTTATTAAAACTTTAATAACATCGTCAGCAGTACCACTTCCGCCAGTATGATGAAGAACTATTCTGTCCACTGATTTTGTTCTTATTCTCGAAAATTGTATAAGCCCGGGATTCCTCTTATTATCGTAAGCACCACTTGATATTTCCTGTTCATAATTAAATTCCGAAGAATAAGTATATTCAACATCATTTTCAGAAGAGCCATAAACAGATAAGGGATATTTATTTTGTATAAATAGTGTAAAATAAGAAGGTAAAATAGAATAACGTGACGTGTATGCTCTTAATTGGGCAGAAAAAGCATCCTCAAAATTATTTTCATAATTTGTCGGCCTCAAATCTTCTCCATGATAATACCATAAAGGCGCACCTATTATATTTTTAGAATCAGAATAAAACCCTCCATTTTTTGCTAATATATCTGTTGCATTTTTTAAAGAAAGTTTCGCGGATTCATCCAAATAAAATAAAATATTTTCTCCTTTCTGATAAGTTCTAAGTAATTCAAGTTGTTTTTTGCCTATTTCTTTTTCTCCTTTTAATAAATCTGCAGCAGACTTAGAACTGATAAATATTACAAAAACGGCACTAAAAATCAGTAACGAAAACAATAGTGTAAAAAACACTGATCCTTTCTTAGAAGATAAAATAAACAATCTCATGACCCACACCCAAAATCAAATATATTCACATAAATAACTTTACCATTATAATCTGGAAGAATTACCTGGGAAGAATATTCAAGACCGCAAGGGTCTTTTAAAAAATATTTGTTTTTTATCTCTCCTTTTTGAATTAGTAAAGAAAACCCATTATCATCACAATTCTTTTTTGGAATTTCTATCTTATATTTATGTTTGTTCGGCATTACTTTTAGTAAACGCTCTTTAAGCACTTCTTCCAAAACATCTTCTTCTCCATTTACGCAAAAATCTCGTATAACGTCAGACACTGTTTTTTCGTCAGAAATATTTTGTCTAAGTATTCCTAAAATATTATAATCCACATCAACTTTAAAAACTTGCTGATTTACCAACTCTTCTCCGACGCTTTTTTGATATGACGTAGATAACATTATTGCAACGAAAAGTATTATTATTATCAAAATTAACATCAAAATATCGCTAAGCAAATCTACATGTTGTGCCTTTGAATGAATACACTTGATACGATTAAACTTAAACATCCACAATCACCGCATCTATTGTCAAAACCGCATTTTTCGTATTCTTTGGTGTAAAAAAATTGTCTCCATTTGTTTGATTTACAACTATCACAAAATATTTTTTATTTACTCTTTCAACCATACTTCCTAGTCCTGACATGTCAGAATATTTTTTATAATGTTTTTCATCATAATATGCTGTTTGACTAGTTCCATCATCATATTCTAAAGTAAACTTCGCGGATAAGAATTTTGCTTGATACATGAGTACTGATGAAATATTTGATTGGCTAAATTTTAAAATATCAACATATCCAGGATAACATCTACCAATAGAATTATCATTATAAATAAATCCGTCGCAAGAATACAAAAATCTTTCTAAAATTATCTCTCTTTCAACATTATCAGTATTTACAGAACTTATAATAAAAGAATTTGCATACATATTCAGTAAAAACAATATAGGAATAAGAACAAACATTCTTATGGCAAATAAAAGTACATCAGACATTGCTTTTTTGTAAATTCTTTTTCTAAATACCGAAACAGTTTTTATTTCTTTTATCGTTTTAATATTTGAATAAATTTTCATTTGAAAAACCCAAATAATGCATCATTTATTATTTTTGAAAGCGACGTATAAGAAATTGATTTTCCAACATCATCGCCAAACTCAAGCACAACAACATATTCTGCTTTTATATCATTAAATCTCTGATATTCTCCCGTAAATCCATAACTTGTTTTTACAGAAGAGACAGAAGAAAATAAATTATTTAAAACACAATAAAATTTATCATATTCTTGTTTTTGTTCTTTGAAAATCAAATTTATTCCACTAGTACCTGTTTTTTTCGTGATATACAAATAAAACTTTTTTCCATTTGAATGTGTTACGACCTCATCAAAAGACATCGTAGAAGTCATAGAATTGTGCAAAACATCATAACTAGTACCCATTAAATCCAATATGTTCTTTGCAGCCACTGCAGCATCTTTATTCGGATCGTTCATATTTGGTATTATAGGAAAATCAAGCATTATTGCAGAAGAACCTCCATCGTTAGTAAGTACAACAGTTGGACAAGACTTTGTACTAAAATCCACCCCATCAGAGGACGTTGTATTTACAATAATGATTTCTTTTGCTTTTTTTAATATAAAAAAAGAAACACTTTCATTTGAAAAAGAAAGTACATAATTATCCATTTCTGTAATATTGGAATAACCAAATCTATGATACGCTTTTTTTGCATAAGGCCCGGTGGAATTATATTTCTTTATAACGATCATCCCGGGAGTTATTTTATAATCAACCCCGGTAACATTCAAAGAATAATAATAATTAACATCTTGAGGAGATGCATATATCGCATCCAAAAATAATGCCAAATCTGACGCAGCATAAACAAGTTTAAAATTATCATTTTGACTTACATCGGAAACTTTTTGATAAATCAAGTATCCTGTCGCAGAAACCAAAACTAGCGTAATAAGAGTATATCCTAATAAATTTATTGTTTCTGAAGTCATTTTTCCCCATCACACTTACCACATAAAAAATATGATTTATGAAGCAATAAAAATAAATTAAGTAAATTATTTTATAGTTCCAGTAAAAATTAAATTAACTGTATTTGTACTTTTATCTTTTGATATTTTAACATCTGCATAAGATAAAACATAATCATCTTCATCTCTAAAAACACCTGAATTACAATCATACATATTATTCCCCACACAATCCGAGGTTGTTAAAGTATCCTCTTCGTATAAAATCTTTGTTTCGAAATAAATTTTTGAATTAACTTCTTTACACTTGAATACTTTTCTTTTATCCCCTTCATCTGGGATAATAATACAGATACAATTTTTACCAACATTACAACCAATAAATTTTTCCAAAGAGTTTTCTATATACTTATAAGCAACACCCTCGCCACTTGAAAAACTAACTCTTGTGTAACTAGTCATATTATTTTTTTCCACTTTGCCAACCACACTTACGAGTCTCAAAAAAGAATTATCCGCTTTAAAAGAAATTTCGTCTTGATTAATTGAACTAGTCCATCTAACAACTGCGATTATTGCAATTACAAGCACCAAAGCAAGTAATACATACTTAATCAAATTCACACCCATAAAACTTGAAGTATCTTCTCCCATTTTAAGATAACCTCATAAAAGTACTATTTTCAACATTTCCACTTTGTATGATTTCGCTAGTCAAATCCCCGACAGCAATTCCGCCAGAACTTATTGCGTAATCTTCCGTGTATCTTAAAGGATCGTCAGATATTTCTGTAACATATATTCCTTTTTTGATTTCATTAAAAATAAAATCTGCTGATTTGTTATACTTAGAACCATAAAATATTTTCGTATTAAAAATAGTTCTTTTCCAATCTTCGTCCACAAAAATAAACGTAGAAATGTTACGTTTATCAACCTCGTTTATTCTTTGTACGATAAAACCGTCTATCGCGCCATCGTTTGGATTCATCTCTCTTGATAATTTCATAAGAGACTTATCTTCAGTGTCTACTATTTCCTCTTTAAAATATACTCCTTTGTAATATCCATCTAACGAAAACAAAGTATGAAAATTTGACTCAGGAATATCATAATATTGTGAAGATGCCTCTACATGAGATTTGTCAGAGGTAATATAAGAAACATCAATAATGTTTGTTTTCTCATTAGTAACACTATTAGTATTATCAACAACAAACTTAGAAAAATCACTTCTATCAGTATAAGGCGTTAAATTTTCATCGTCCGGATTTGTATTTTTATAAGAATTATTTACATAATATCCAATACAAAATAAAATAGATAAGACTACTATAGAAATAATTATCAATGCAATCAGTATGTTAATAGAATACATCAAAAATAGTCTAAAGAGCACATCAAATTTTTTATATCCTAACGACACATTTGCGTCTATAATATCCTTTAAACTCATCTTACTTTTCCTTTGACTTTTTATATTTTTTGTAAGTTCGTCCATCTAAACACCAATCATACACTAATTCGGATATATTTCATTTATTCGACATGTACTAATCCTGCCGTTACAGTACTTACCGCGATATCTGCCGCGCCTAAAGCAGTAAGTCCTCTTCTAGGCCACTTTGATTTTTCATCTATGGCATAATTTAACCATATTCCACCCGCACTAGAAATTGCTGCTGCAGGTACTACTCCTACTCCAAATGTTCCTGCTGTTACAGCCATAGTAATTCCTATTTGTGATGCGAGAATTACTCCTTTGGCAGCAGTAGCTGCCCTATTTTCTCCGGTATAACAATAGTTATATCCTTCGTTATAATTTTCATAATTGTTTAAGGCATTCGCACCTTCAGAAACCACGATACAATCAATTTTTACATCTACATTATTAAAAGGACTTCCAAAAAAACCATTTCTTTCCTGACAATCTTTAACTGCCCAATCAACATTGACACTATCATCCAATATAGGCATCGGCTCTCCATCTATTTCTTGTATTGAAAATTTCACATCAGAAGGAACATTCCTCAGTGGAATGTATCCATTCGAAGTATTTTTTAGATATCCTGACCATTGACCGTCATTTTCTTCAACAACTTGTTCCGCAGCACAAGTGCATTTTTTAACTTTTAAATTTAAATCCGTTTTACAAGGAGAAACCAAAAATAATCTATTAACAAAATTTCCATCTTCTTCTCCTTTATCTATTTGAATAAAATAATCTTTTGCACGATTATCTAAAGGAATAATTTTTCTACTCTCATAAGAAGATACCGATGAAATTGCAATATTATTATATCCGGCAGGAGTAAATTTTTCATTTGTAGAATCCATCCATGAAGAATACAATGCAACGGCAGTTGCAGTTGCAATAACTCCTCCTTTTGCAGCAAACCCTGAAGTTTGAGTATGACCAATTGCATCTATTTCGTCAAACAATCCCTTGAATCCCTGTGATTCTCTGTTCAAATAAAGATCGTCCATACTTTTTCTTAAAGCGTTTCTACTAGACGCATCTCCTCCCGCAATAGATAAAAATTTTTGAGTGTCAAATTCTCCTTTTGTGTTCAACATATTCTGCATAGAGCCCTTCATTTTATTTGCTAATTTTAATTTAGCATCAGGATTCATATTTTTTAAAGCAGTTTCCATTTGTCCAACGGATTTTTTAAATAATTCTTCGTCTAAGCCTCCTGTTGTTTTTTTTAATGCTTCAAATTCAGTTAAAAATCTTTTTTCTAATATTCCGTTTTCTTTCACTAAAGACATTTTTAAAGTTTGACCAATTCTTGCTCTGACCATCTCATCCGATACACCTATCGTAGATTCAAATTCTCCTTTAAAATTATTAACAATATTGTTTTTTGCTTTATAATAAAAATAATCATCATACGCTTTTTTCCATTCAGTAGGATTTTTTGTATAATCAAAAAGTTTGTGTGTATCTTCTACGCCTTCTTTTGACAATTTTTGACCGGCCATAATACCATCAGTAAATAATATTTTTTCTCCTGTTTCTTCAATACCATACGCTTCTTTTTGTAAAACACCAGTATATTTTTTATCAGAAAGAACTTCCCTGTATGCATTGGTAACATCATCACTAAAAGACTGGGCACTGGCTTCACTTAATTCTCCTGCCTCAGAAAAATATTGAGCAGGATCTTCCAATTTTGCAAGAACATCATCGATTAATTCTGGACTTTCAAGTTTGTTTACGGTGCTTACAACATCTTCGGTAAACAATTCAACTGCCTCTTCTACAGTTTTAGGATTTTTAGTCATAAATTTCGACAAAGATTTTTCAAGAGAACTTTTAAAAACACTTCCAACTTTATCGGCCGCATTTTTCATCGGATCTACTATATATTTCTTAGCCGTTGCATCATAAACATATTCTTTTGCTCTTGATACTTTTGCTATTCCTCTTGCTGTTTTTTTAGTAATTTCAAAACTTGCTTTTTCTGCGGCTCTTTTTGTGATAGCCCCCGCAACCTTTCCTGCGACAGGAACCATATCCAAAGCAAAAGTACCAATTGCGATTCCCCAAGAAAGAGTAGTCATTTGACTTATCTGCCAATTCTCTTGTTCTGCCTGAGGAAATTGTTCATAATACATAACAAATTGAGGATCTCCGACTCCTTTCAACCACGCATCTCCTTCTTCTACCGTTATTTCTTGTGGTAATTCAAATCCCTCTAAACTACATTCTCCCATTCCATTATTTTTACTCGGATCACATATAAGACACATAGTATTATTTCCGATACCAACTATTTTCCCTCCTTCGTCAATACAATTGACAGATGTTGCACGATCTCTATCAACAGAAATCAATGGTAACAAAGTTAAACCATCACGAATATTGTCCCCGACATATGAAAGAATAGTATTCCTATCAAAATTAAAATCGTTTGGTTTATCTGATTCCTCAATATAATAAGATAGAGACCATCCTTGCTTTCCGCAATAATTAACCTTCACACCATTGCAAATTATATAAGAATATGATTCATTGCATGGTTTGTCTGCACTTCTTGTAGTAAGATCGTTTCCTTCATAATAATCTCCAGGATCCTTGAACACAGATTTTATTTTCACATTTGTTGCATCAGAACCAGGATTGGTATTTTGCAAACTAAAAGAATCATCTACTCTAATCGGACAAACTACGTTACCAACTTTTATATCAAACGAGTAAACTGTATCTATATCTAATGGAGCGAGTTTTGATAAATCTAATAACTTTGAATTTTCTCTATTTTTTGGAAATAATGTGTTATCATTACAAAAAACAGAATGTTTACCAGAAGACTTAGTATTAGCTGTACAATATCCATCTTCTTTTTCTTCGTTATCATCTCCTTTAGAAACATACGCAAACTTGCCATAAAAAGTTACATATACCCTCTTTGATAAATCTTCATCTCTAGAAGTCGCCTCCTTTTTTGCCAAATTGTCAAATGCGTTAGACAAAAGTTCTACTGAGTTTACTGCCACTTGAGCATCAATGGGCAAAGATTTAGAAAAATTATAACTTTCATTTGTTGCATGAATATCATTTTCATTAACTTCTTTTATTCCTTTAGAAAATTGTGTCCACGCGCCAGGCACAGAAGAAATTATACTATATGCAATAATTCCTAATATCAGTACACCTAAAACTAACTTGATAAGCATACTTGTTAAAACCCCTTTTTTATTAATATTTTTCATCTTATATTACCAAATTTAAATTTAATAATTCTCAATTACCCGAAAATATTATCGATCATACTACTAATATCTCCTTTCATTGAAATAAAAACCATTATGAGCACAACAAGTGCTAAAAGTACAAGTATTAATTTTATCAATGTTGATACAACAATTCCTTTTTTGTTCATTTTTTTCATTTTCTCACCTATAAATATTACATATTTGTAACATCATCGCAAAACATAGAAATTGCTCTTACTGGAATATACATAATTTTTCTATCTAAAACTTTATTTTTCTGTCCGCCTTCTCCAACAGCAGTATCAAATACTTGCCATAGCATGATATATTTCCCTATACTACCTGGTAAAATTACTGCAGAACCAATGCTTACTGAGTCCTTCCAAGTCCAACCTTTATACTTATCTAAAAGTTTTTGAACAAATAAAGGATAGTTTGATTCCAAATAAACAACAGCATATTCTACATTTTCTCTTTCGTCACCACCTTCTTTTTTCGCATACATAACATAATCGAATTGTTGACCTTCATCAAACATGCCAGAATCTCCATTTATCCTTTTGAAATATTCATAAAAAGTCACATCTTCTCCGGGAATCTTCCAAAGTGCCATCCAATCATCTAATGTATTCACGTATGGATAACAATCTTTGGGAGATGTAGAGCAATCTCTTCCTACTGTAAGTTTATTATCATTATCTAAAATTGGAGAAAAAAGATCATCTCTTTTTTTATCAATATTCGCTCGAGCATTATCTAAATCTGATATCTCAGAAAAATCAAAAATATCGCACACAATACAATAACTTGTTGGCGCAGTACCCATAAAATCCTTGCTAAAAATATTTAGTTTTCCTTCTCCTAATTTAGTAGAACATCTGTACATTCTTTTTGCAATTTGTTCGTTCATAAAATCTTGCTGATCCATAACACGATATTTTTTTTCATCTTTACGAATAGCATCCCGATAATTATTTATCGTATCTTGAGATTGTTCTAAAATATCTTTATATACTCCTTGTTTTGTTCTTTGTTCTGCATCTCCTATTTTAATATCATAATCTACTTTTTTTGTCTTAACAAAAGGCATATACCAAACAAATTCTCCTTTTTTTACAACTCCGCTTGTCGTTCCCTTATAAGAATCTTTTTTTGCATCGACTTCTCCTAATTCTACTTCTCCCATTTCTCCCATTCTAAAAGTCCATTGTCTTACTGGACATTTGAAATCAACAAGATGCGCCCCTTGACCAATGGAAGCAGACACTGAAGAAACTGCCGCAGACATAGCACAAATATCGTCCGGATTATTTCTGTCAAATCCTTTTTTTATCATGACAACAGAGCCTATAAGAATTATCAAAGCCACGACAAGTAAAATCATATTCACGAGTGTCATTTCTAGCACTCCTTTTTTACAACGAACAAATTTCACTTACGGCCCCCCAAATTTTATTTTAGTAAAAAGTATCCCCAAAAGAAAAATAGCTGCAATTGCGAGCGCAATATAAGTTATAAGAGTGGTTGAAAAACCCTTTTTAACCATTTTTTTAAAATTAAATAAACTCATATTAATTCCCCAAACAAGGTAATCATGTTTTTTTATTTTCTTTCTTACAACAAATTCCAGTATCACATTCACCATTTCCGCCAACTACATAGCCATCATTGCAAGACATCATGCACTTCTGCCCAAGCCCTGGAAATTCACAACTTCCGTCGGTAAATTGATTAATAGAATTATTTTGTATCGAATTCATATTATTATTATGACTTACTACATTATTCCAAAACATTAATCCAACTATGAGTAATACCGCAAGACCAAGAATCAACTTTATCAAAGTCGACATAGTCATATCTCCTTTTTTTCCAATTTTTAATTTCATATCATCACATCACAATTTAAAGTAAAAAATAATTTATTTTTTTAAGATACTGCTCCTTTCAATTTTCCATTTACTCTACAACAATATTCTCCTGAAGGAGAAGTTTCTGACGCAATTTTACATTTCTTATCAGTTTTTATTACCGTACCAGATTCATCATCAACATTTTTACAATCTGACTCAGATCTAACACAAATTGAACCCATCATACAACTATCAAACACTCCCTCTGCTTTATCTGCCCCTTTCACAAAAATAATTATTAATACAATTAAAACAACCAAACAAAGAATAGTAACAACAATAACATTCATGCTAAGCCCGTCTCCTCTTTTATTAAACATAATCTTATCTGACTTAAACCGATTAGACTTAGACAAAACTCTACTTCTTAAGAATCCCACACTCATTTTTTGTACCTCAAAACCCCTCTTCTAAAATCATATTTTAAAATTAAAAAAACTAAAATAAAAAACCAAAAAAATAAAAATAATTATTTAATTATTTTGGAACAACACAAGTGTTCGGTGGCAAACAATCTGAAAATTTCTTTTTTCCGGTTGTATCTGCAACTACTAAATTAGCAGTATCGTATGTTTCTCCAGACTTAATACACTTTGCACCAACTTTTTCTACAATACAAATAGAATTTGTTGTTTCATCCGTCTTGTTCATTTGTTTGATAAATATCAAAGACAGAACAACTAATACCAATAGAGCAAGAATTGCAATGATAATTACATTCATAGACAACCCGTCTCCTTTTTTTGACCAACTTCTCATAAATAGACCTCCTTTTGCTATTATTAAACTATAGAGAAATTTGAATATTTGTACCCAAACCTCTTCTCTAAAGGTTGTTTAAAACCTTTAATAATAATATACTAGTTACTATATTATATAGTATTTATATAGTTTTCTACCTTTCTAAGACTAAAAACACGACCATAACATTTTTACCGGCAAACAAACTCGTATACAGATTATGACCCCAGTTCCAATTGGTGTTTCTAATTTACACAATTATTTACACTAACATGTAAAGGCCGGTAGAAACAACAAAAACTCATTAAAAAAATTATCTGCAAAGAGTGAGGGTAGCATATAATGTTTTCCCAGTATCAACAACAGGTATTGGCAAAGTGGAAGGAGTACTTCCTCCGCCGGCAGAAATATTTTCACAATCTCCGTGTTCGAAATAAATGGTCTGATTTAATCCGGAAATATCAAATTTGTATCGTTCGTTCCACTTATTTAAAGTTTGATTGAATATATTACTTATAGTCTCATTCATAAACCCGCAAGAATCAGAAATCCCTCCACAATCAATGGTTGGCGGATTGAAAGAACAATCAATCGCGAGTTCTGTAATAGAATATGAACCACATCCGGTAGTTGTTCTAAACATAGAAGTTAGAAAATTCGCAGTTAAAGAATTCATAGTATGTTCCGCAACAAGTGATTTTTTTTGTTGACTCACAAAATAAACCATCGCAATAAGCATTGCAAAAACTAAAAACGCGACAATCATCACAAGTCCAATTCCTTCTGCCTGCGCTTTTTTTATTTTTCGTATTTTTCTCATGAATACACTTCCACATTCGCAATACCAAGATTATATTCATTTGTTATCGGATTAAAAATTGAAACAGGGATAAAAAAAGGCTCTTTACTAGTCCAAGTTTCTGGAGTATTATCATAAATATTAAAAGTATCACAATTAGGATAAGGAAATGAACCGGTTTTTGTACATAATTTATTCTCATTAACAAAAACAATAGGATAAATAATTTTCACAGAAATATTTGAATAACCAAAATAATCGTAATAATAATCTAAATATTTATTTGAATTAAAAGAAATGAGTTTTGTTCCATCAAAACAATTTTGTTTAACATCTCCTTTTAATGAACAAGAAATTTCCGGAATAGTCAGTATATAAGAAGCGATTTCTATTGATTGTCTTTCTTTAGAAACAACTTGACTCTGCTTTGCAGAATCATTTTTAAAAACGACAAAAACAACAAACCCAATGATAAGAATTATTATTATTATTATTAGTATAAAAACAGTCTGCATAGTCTGAATCTGTCCTTTTTTTCCATTTTTTGGATTTAATTTTTTTATATTTAATACGTTAACGGACATGAATTACTCTCCAAATAAGAATTTTGATAATTTAAATCATTATATTTATTCGCCAACAAATTTACTTTAGTAACAAAATC
The DNA here is from genome assembly GCA_041661165.1 of Candidatus Woesearchaeota archaeon. Taxonomy (GTDB): domain Archaea; phylum Nanobdellota; class Nanobdellia; order Woesearchaeales; family JBAZVA01; genus JBAZVA01. Next base: position 26,237 of record JBAZVA010000015.1, read on the forward strand.
TGTAGAAGCAGTTAACGCATTATTATTAGAATCCAAATAAGACAATATAAGATCAATACTATCACCACATCTAAGAGAATTAAGAGAAGGAGCGGTTCCAAGTTTTGATTTAAAATAATCTGTTCTGTTGTATAAATAATCCGTCACTTTTATCATTTTGTCAAATGCAACATTCATTCCACATTCATAATCATTCTTATCATCAGAAAATACTGACGCAAGTAATGACGCATATCCTATATACTCAGTATTATTCGCGACAAGCGCAACATTTAATTTATTATCTATACCTATAGAATGATAATAAACTTTTCCAATTTCATCGTCAGTATTTGCAAATGATTCTATAGACATAACAGAAAATTTAGTATCGCCTATATATGGAAAAAATATTCCAGAACCACTTGCCAAAGTAGACAATGTACTATGCGAAACCCCGATAAAAATAACTTTAATATTATCATAATTATCATCTACAACATTACTCCAATCTAATTTATTGTCAATAATAGCATTAAACACATCAGGAAGCGATTTATTTATTTTATTCCCAAGTTTAGCATTAGAAGTGCCATTATAAACAAAATAATATAAGGTTTTTGGAGAAGAAACATATAAAAAATTATCTACTTTGTATGGTGCAAACCAACTTTGTGTCCAAACATATACTTCGTCCCCTTGCAAAAGTTTAGGAGCAAAAACAACAACGCCTGGAAG
>JBAZVA010000016.1:0-25204 GCA_041661165.1 Candidatus Woesearchaeota archaeon
AATAAAAATAATTCTGATAAAAATAAATCGCGACTTGCAGCAACTGCACAATTGTATGTTGCGAAAGGATTATTTATGATTGCAGAAAATTATATTAAACGAATAAAGAAAAAAGTTCCTGTGGTTTTCTCTGGTGGGTGTACGTATAACAAAATAATGACTGGTTTTCTTACAAAAAAAGGTGTTTTGTTGAATAAAAACGTGCCTTGCGGTGATGGGGGAATTTCTTTTGGACAGATTGCTTGTTATCTTAAAACAAATGTGTGAATGGTTTTTCTGTATTTTTTGGTTGTTTTTTGTATTATTTTAATCCAATTCTGACTTTCTTTAACTATTTTTTTCCATTTTCATAGTTCTTTTCTACTTTTTTTAATATATTAAATAATTGCTATCAAATTCATACAAAACGGAAAATATATAAATAAGTCGTACTTATTCGTATTAAAATGATGACTTTTATTATTGATGTGAAGGATAGGAACATTTTAAAGGAACTAAATATTAATTCAAGACAATCGTATAATGCTATTGCAAAAAAAACCAGACTTTCAAAAAATCAGATTGTTTATAGAATAAATAAAATGGTTTCTGACGGAATTATTACAAAATTTTGTGCTGTCATTAATCATCCAAAATTAGGGTATCATTACTATAGATATTTTTTTAGATTACAATTTAGTGATGATGATTTAATTGAAAAATTTGTGACTTTTGTAAAAAATCTTGATAATATTTATTGGGTAGGATTAGTAGAAGGAAAATATAATATTATAGTTGAAAGTGTTCATAATCATGTTTCGCACGCGATAAATAATTATCTTTCTATATCGCAAAAGTTTTCTGATTATATTTCAGAGAAAGAATTAGGACTTGTCGCATATGGTTATACTTTACACAATAATTACGTGTATAATGATTTTGTATCTGATGTTAATGTTATACGCGAACTTCATGATGGTGAGAAAAGATATATTTTAGATGATAAAGAAAAAATAATTATTAATGCTCTAAAAGAAGATTCTAGGGTTAATGTCGTTGAACTGGCAAAAAAAACAGATTTATCTACAAAAACAGTAATGTCCAAGATAAAAGATTTTGAAAAGGAAAAAGTCATTGTTAAATATCGTATTTCTTTAAATCACAATATTTTTGGTTTTGAACAGCATCATGTACTTTTGAAACTTGATTATAAAAATAAAATTGGTGTTGATGAACATTTGTGTGAATTTTTAAAAATGCAAAAACCAATAATTAGAATAGTAAAACCTGTAGGAGGATTTGACATTGAGTTTAGGTGTCTTGTTTTAAATAATTATGAGCTTCTTTCTTTAATAAAACAAATAAAAGACAAATTTAATGGGCTTATTCGTTCTTATGAATCAACACTTATTGTAAAAACATTTCCGATAAATACTGTCAAATATTAATTTTTTATTATTTTTTATTTTTAGGTATTGTCTAATAACATTGTGGTGTTATGTATTATTCTATTATTCGTATTTTTCTGCCGTAAAAAGAATTAAGTTGTTTTTGTGTTTTTATGTTTGCGGTGTAATTTAAGCCCGCTATCTCGCATTTTAATCTATCGCAGCAGATATAACCGCAAATAACTTGTCTCATAATTCCACTAAAATAACTTAAGAATTCTTTTATTGCTACATTATCAGTTTCAATTTGTTTATATTTTTTATATTTGTCTATATTATCTTTTATTATTTTTACTTGTAATGGATTAATTAGACTTTGGTGTGCACATTTATGTTCTATTTCTTTTGCATCTGTTCTTTTATTTTCTATTTTTTCTTCTGGTTTTGGTAAATGTTGCTTTGTTTCGTCATCATTACATGAATATCTATCAATACATGCATATCCACAAAGCATTTGTCTTACGAGAGGACTAAAATGCTCTTTAAAATCTAAAAGTGCCTCTTCATCATTTTGTATGTGTGTATACCATTTGTGATTTTTCAAATTTTTTTTCGCGATTATATCTTCAATGAGTAAGATTTGTTCTAAATGAGGGCATTTGTTTTCTATATTTATACTTGTATTTTCCATTATCTCTCCCACGACATTAATGACATTTAGAGATATTATTTTGAATATAAAATTAGTTATCTTATTTTAATACGAATGAGAAGTTTTTGTAAGAAAACAAACTAAATAATTTAAATTGGTGTTGTTCAGAATATCTTCACCAGCACGCAGAATAAATGTAGAATATTTTATGTGGTTCCAATCGGTATTTTTAATAACTAAAATTTATTACCGTTACATATTAAGGCTGGTTGAAAGATTCTGAATAACACCTATAACAACTCTGTTCGAAAAGTCCGGCGGCAAGCAAACTTGTATTCAGAAAATAAATTGAATCTTTATAATAACTAATTAAATTAGTACAATTATTTACACGAAGTAAGCAAGGCCGCCAAAGACTTCAGACAATGCCTCTTAAATCTAAACTTTTAAAAAGGCACGATGTCAGTTTATCTATTATTATGTGTTAAATAATATTGTTTGAGGTGCTAAATGGCGAAATACAAATGTACAGTATGTGGTTATATTTATGATGAGAGTAAAGAGAAAGTTTCATTTTCAAGACTTCCTGATACTTGGGTTTGTCCAGAATGTGGAGTAGGAAAAGAAATGTTTGAGAAGGAAGAGGAGTAAATTTTTATTTTTTTTCTTTTATAATTCTTTTTCCAAAGATACAAGTTCCTGGCCTGATAATTGTTGCGCCTTCTTCTATTGCTATATTATATGAGTCGGACATACCCATAGATAATGTTTTCATTTCTACATTCGGGATATTCATTTTGGAAATGTTGTCAAACAATTGTTTTGTTTCTTTGAAATAATTTTTGATTTTATTAATATCTTGAGAAAGACTACCGATGGTCATAATGCCTTCAACTTTTATGTTTGGAAGTGTCGAAATGTCACGTATTAACTTTTCTGTATTTTCAGGAAAAACTCCTGATTTTTGTGATTCTTTTGCAATATTTATTTCGATTAATACTGGTATGACTTTTGTAGTGCGTTTATTTATGGCTGATGCTATTTTGTATGAATCAATTGTTTGAATTATATCGAATATGTCTAATGCTTGATTTACTTTGCCTGACTGTAGGTGGCCTATTAAATGCCATTTAAGTTTTTTAGCATTTTCTCCTAATTCTTCTTTCATTTTTTCTGCTTCTTGCACATAATTATATCCTATATCTGTTGCACCTGCTTTTATTATTTCTAAAATTTCTTCTTTAGACCTCCTTTTTGCAGCAATAACTATTGTGATATTGCTTGGAATGCTATTTTTTATTTTTAAATAATTTTCAGTTATGTTCATGTTTTTAATCCTATTATATTTAATTGATATTAAATAAGTGTTCGTGCTACCGGTCTCTAGCGTTTGCAAATTAAAATTTGTTCGTTCTCACCTTATTACTTACTTAAATTGGATAAGCATATAAATATTACTTTGTTAGTTATATATGTTAATACATGGAATCTCAAAAAATTCTTAAAAAAGATATTTTCGAAGTTGGTGCTAGGGACAAAGATAGAAAATTATTTGATGAAGTAATTCCGCTTCCAGACGGAACTAGTTATAATTCTTATTTAATTGTTGGAAGCGAGAAGATTGCGCTTATTGATACGGTTGATCCTACAAAAAAAAGTGTTATTTTTTCTAATTTAGATGCTGTTTTGAATTCACTTTCAAGAAAAGATTTGAATATTGATTATATTATTGCAAATCACGCAGAACAAGATCACTCAGGTTCGATTCCTTTTCTTTTAGAAAAATTTCCGAATGCGAAAGTTGTTACAAATGCAAAATGTAAAGAGTTTTTAATGTCACTTCTTCACATTGCTGATGATAAGTTTATTATTGTTAATGATTATGATGGGATTTCGCTTGGCAATAAAACTTTGAAATTCATTATTACTCCATGGGTTCATTGGCCAGAAACTATGTGCACTTATTTAGTCGAGGATAAAATTTTGTTTTCGTGTGATTTCTTTGGTTCACATTATTCTGATTTTAATTTGTTTTATGATGATGGGATTGATAAGAACAAAATAGAAATTGCTGCAAAGAGGTACTATGCCGAAATTATGATGTCTTTTAGAACGATGATTAAAAATAATATTTTAAAATTAGAACCTTTGTCTATAGAAATTATTGCGCCTAGTCATGGGCCTGTGTATGGTAAACCTTCATTTATTATTGATTTGTATAAAGATTGGATTTCTGATAAAGTTAACAAAAACATTGTTATTGGTTATGTTTCGATGCATGATTCTACAAAAGTTATGGCTGATTATATTGAGAAAAAATTGATTGAGAGGAAAATGTCTGTTATTAAAGTAAATTTAGTGGGTGCTGATATTGGAGATATTGCAATTGCTATGGTTGATACAGGGACAATAATATTTGGCGGACCTTGTTTTCATGTAGGGATGCACCCTGTGATGCAAAATATCTTATTTTTATTTAATGCACTAAAGCCTAAAACTAAAATTGTTTCTTTTTTTGGTTCTTTTGGCTGGGGAACTAGGATGCCTGATATTTTTAAATTATCAGTGTCGAATGTGAAAGCCGAGATGATTGAGCCGATTGTTGTTAAAGGATTTCCTACTATAAATGACTTTGCAATTCTTGATAATTACGTTGAAGAAATTGTAAAGAAAATTAATTTGCTTTAGAAATTTTAGTTTATTTCTTAATTTATATTTCTTAATTTGTACCAATACGCCCAAATGTTGAATAATGCTACTAAGAAGAAAAAGTAAAAAATGTATTTAGAATATCCTAAATAGAAAATTAAAAAAGCGATAAACATAAATATTGCACGTCCGAAATTCATAAAAAATTCTCGCGTAATCCAAAATGATGCACCTTTGTCTTTTGAATCAAGTTGGATTGCAAATCTAATTGGTCCTGAAAGTACAGTCACTACTGTGAAAAATCCAATAACGATATACCAATGTTTTACGTCAGAGACAAAAGACATAGAAATTACTGCTATTGCAAGAAGTATTGCTGATAAAACTACAGGCCACTTTCGTTTTTGCAATTTGTCTGATAATTTTGAAATAAAAAATGAGAAAACTGCTGCAAGTATTCCAAGATAACTTAAAAAAATACCATAGTCTTTTGTGTTTGAAAAATAAGTAAGAGAAAAAACAGGAATTATGACTGCGGACAAATAAGGAATTCCTCCGTCAAGAAACGTGATAAGTTTTAGTCCTTTATATTCTTTAAAATTGTCTTTTATTCTTTGAAAAAAGGGTTTATCGTGTGATTTTAAATATATTGGAGTGTTTGATACTAAAAAGTAGGAGAAAATAAGTGGGATTATAAATAAAATTCCTCCTAAACAATAAACAAAAGAATATCCTTGCTTTAGTATTATGTATCCGCTAATTGGCGGGATGATTATTGATAAGAATGATGCGAATATTCCATAAAAATAAGAATCTGTTGCATGTGTTTCTTTACTAGAATTTGAGAAAAATAAATAGTTTATCGTTGGCCAATAAAATATTACTACAATTACTATTATGATTAAATATAGGTAATAAACAAGCATTAAATTGTTTATTAAAAAAACAAATGATAGTATTGAATAAAATAGATATCCAATAATTAGATATGTTCTTGGGTAAATTACTTTAACAAATAATATTGATAAAGATGCAAGTAAAGTCGCAATTGCAAACAATAATATGTAAGTTACACTTGAAAGTCCGTGCGATCTGAAATAAAAGGGGATAAAACTAAATGATAACAGTGATATTATTTGAACTGATAGCAGAAACAAGAATGGTTTTTGGAATCTTGAGATGTGTTTGTTTATTTCTTTTTTAATCATTTGTATCAAATTTGGAGAATTGTCGGAGATTTATAAAATATTTGGCTTTTGAATTTAAAATTTTTAGTAATGAATTAATAATTTGTTCTTTTTTAATTTCTATTTTGTAAGAAAGCTTTATATAGTCATTTAATCATATTTACCCTTATTAATGAGGTGCATATTTTATGGATAAAAGAATTGAATTATTAAAAAAAATGGCGGCAGATTTGGTTTCTAGATCAGCATATTGTAAAGAAGTTATTGATAAACTTGATGCAACTAATGATGGAGATTTAAAAAATAAATTTTCAGCGGTTTATGAGAATCTTGAACGTATAAGAAACGATGTTCAACTTATTGATCGTAACATTATTATGACAATGGATCATTTTAGTAAAGATAAACCTGCAGAAATTAAAAAATAATATTTTTACAATTTATTTTTTATTCTTTTTATTTGCTTTTAGAAATTTCTTTAGTAATTGTTATCTTTTGATCTTCCTGTGATTCCGGAAATAATCACTATTTCAACAAGACCTGTCCATAAATATGGATTATTAAAAAAAGAATAATCTCCAATAAATAATTGCACTGTGATTGCAATATCTAAAAGAGTTCCAATAATTACAAAAATGATTCCAACTAATAGACCTTCGTTTAAGGACGCTTTTGTTTTTGCACTTTTAAAATACATCGTGGTAGAAAATAAAACCAAAATTGCTAGCAAAACGTAATGAATGACGTAGTATATTGGGCCTTCTGATAATTTTAGTCCAAATTTTAGAATTGATACTTCGATAAATATTAAGACCCATAGTAATATACCAACACCGAGTGCTCTTATGAATTTCATATATTTAGTGTGTATTTTGTGGTATTTAACCCTTTATTCTCATTTTAAAGTGATACGGTTTTCTTGGTTTCGTCAAAAGTATTCTTACCGGCCTTCACATATAGTGCTAATAATTGTACCTAATATTGTAATGGTCGAAAGAGTTATTTATGTACTGCATACATAGCCGCGTTGCACTTGGCTACTTCTTACGAAGAGTCTGCTTGCCGGTCAAGATAATTCTGACAGAGATGGTTTCTTTTTGGATACATATGATTTAAATAGTATTTATTGTTATGTATTATCATAGTTTATACTAAAATTATGTGTTAAAATGAGGGGTAGAAAAATGACTAAAACAGACGAAAATTTAAAAGCAGCATTTGCCGGAGAATCTCAGGCAAGAAACAAATATACGTACTTTGCCAGGGTTGCAGAAAAAGAAGGATATCATTATGTTGCAAAAATATTTGAAGAAACCGCTATAAACGAGATGCAGCACGCAAAAGAAGAATTTAAACTTCTAAAAGGAATTTCTAATACTGAGAAGAATTTACAAGAAGCAATTAATGGTGAACATTACGAAACAAAAACAATGTATCCTGATTTTGAAAAACAAGCAAAACTTGATGGAAACAAAGCTGCAGAAATATTGTTTAGGGAAACAGGAGAAGTAGAAGAGCAGCATGAAAAAAGATATAAAAAATTACTTCAGTTATTAAAAGACGGAAAATTGTATGTTAGAGAAAATGATATTAGATGGAAATGTTCAAAATGCGGATATATTCATGTTGGAAAAGAACCTCCGGAAAAATGCCCTTGCTGTCATCATGAAAAACAATATTATGAACCGGAATGCATGTGTTTTGCCGATGATTGCGAATGTTGTGCATTACCAAAAAGCGATGGTTCAAAAGATGATAAGTTAAAGAAGAAAAAAAATTAATGATAAAAAAGAAAAAATTTAGTTGAGAAAAATAATTTGTGTTATGTGGCTGTAAATATGATAACTAATGACAGAAAAAAAGAATATAATTGTGATGATTTGTTTGTAAATAGATGGTCGCCGCGTGCAATGTCAGGTGAAGAAATATCTGAAACTGAACTAATGACTCTTTTTGAAGCTGCAAGATGGTCGCCATCAAGCTTCAATGAGCAGCCATGGAAATTTTTGTATGCAAAACGTGATACTAAAAATTGGGATGTGTTTTTTAATTTGCTTACAGATGGAAACAAATTGTGGTGCAAGGATGCGGCAGTATTGATAATGGTTGTTGGAAAGAAAAATTTTGCATATAACAACAATCCAAATAAAACATTTCATTTTGACTCAGGAGCAGCATGGGAAAATCTTGCTTTGCAGGCAAACATAATGCATTTAGTGTCGCACGGAATGGTTGGCTTTGATTTTGAAAAGGCAAAAAAGGAGCTTGATGTTTCGGACGATTATCAAGTTCTTGCAATGATTGCAATAGGAAAACCTGGAAAAAAAGAAAATTTGCCACCACAATTACAGAAGGTTGAATTTCCAAATGACAGAAAAAAAGTAAGCGAATTTGTAACAGAAGGGAAATTTAAAAGATGATATTTTTTTATCAATGACGAAAGATGGAGAAAGAATGATGACCAAAGAAGATGAAATTTACAGATGTAATGTGTGCGGAAATATTGTGTCGGTAGAATTTGCAGGTGGCGGAACACTTGTTTGCTGCGGACAAGATATGGAACTTTTAAAAGAGAAAACTTTAGCTGACGAGGGAAAAGAGAAACATGTTCCAGTTGTAACTGTGTCTGGTAAAATTGTAACTGTGAAGGTTGGTTCTATCGAGCACCCGATGGAAGCAGGACATTTTATTACGTTAATTCAAATTTTTAAATCCGGAAAAATTGTTGCAGAGAAGAAATTATATCCAGGAGAAAAACCAATCGCTACATTCGAATTTGAGGATGTTAGTGGAATATCTGTAAGAGAAGTTTGTAATAAGCACGGACTATGGAGATCCTGATTTAGGATATACATTAAAAGGTGAATTATGGAATCTGAATTAAAAAGAATTTTTGATATTGCAATATTAAAGGAGCAGGAAGCTTACGATATGTATAAGAAGATGTCAGAGCATACGAAGACCATATACTTAAAAGAACTATTTATGACTTTGGCTGATGAGGAAGTTGGTCATAGAGAAATATTTTTACAATTAAATCCATCAAAAATTGCTATTGTCAATAGAGATAAGTTAAAAGATATTGTTGTTGATACTACTAGTAAACATTTGTCTTCTAAAGATTTAAAAAATATAAAAGATGCTATTACTTTTGCAATATCGCAGGAACAAGAGGCATATGATTTTTATCAAAAATTACTCGAACAAATGGAATTTTCTGAAACGAAGATTTTTATGGAGGAGATTAAACTTCAGGAAATGCGACATAGACTTTCACTTGAAAAAGCAAAACGAAAATTAGAAAGTGGGGAAGAATAAATGAGATTTGGATTGTTAAAAAATATATTAGTTATTATGATTTTTTCTTTTTTATTACTATTTATTGTTTCTTGTAAGCAAAATCCGGTTAATAATGTTTCTTTGACTGCGGATAATGCTATTGCAAAAAGTTTAAATCCGAATCAAGATACTGCATCTGTCGAAAATAAAAATACAAATGGATTTTCATTAACTGATGTATCTTTCCATAATACTGCAAACGATTGTTATATGATTATTGATGGGAAAGTATATGATGTTATAAGTTATGTTTCATCACACCCTGGTGGAAAAGCAATTTTAATGGGTTGCGGAAAAGATGCTACACAATTGTTTGAAACAAGACCTTCTGGTTCAGGAACTCCTCATTCTTCTAAAGCAAGAGAACTATTAAACCAATATTACATAGGTGATTTAATAAAATAATTTTTGAGGGATTTTAAATGAAAATGGATAAATCATTTGATATTGATAAGGTTTATACTATTCTAAAGAAAGAAGTTTCAAAATACAAAGTTCCGATAGTTGATTTGATTCAAATTCAGACAAAAGACCCATTTAAAGTTTTAGTTACAACGATACTTTCTGCGCGTACAAATGATAGAACTACAACTGAAGCTGCGAGAAGATTGTTTGATAGGGTCGGGAAGTTATCTGATTTTGATAAATTATCTTTAAAAGAAATTGAGAAACTAATTTATCCAGTAGGGTTTTACAAAAATAAAGCGAAATTTCTAAAACAGTTGCATGGCAAGGTTTTGGAATTGTTTGACGGAAAAATTCCCGATACTGTTGATGAACTTGTAAAACTTCCCGGTGTCGGGAGAAAAACTGCTAACTTAGTTGTTGCAATTGCATTTGATAAACCTGCGATATGTGTTGATACGCATGTACATCGTATTATGAATATCTGGGGTTATGTGAAAACAAAAACTCCTTTTGATACGGAGATGGCTTTACGAAAAAAATTGCCGATTAAATATTGGAAGACGATTAATTCTATAATTGTTGCTTTTGGTCAAAATCTTTGTAGGCCGGTAAGTCCGCATTGTAGTGTTTGTCCTATTTATGATTATTGTCCAAGAATCGGGGTTATTTCAAAGATTAAAAAAGTTAATAAATAATTAAAGCGTTTTTTGTTTTGGTTTATGAGGAATAATATGTACAAAACATTTAATTTTACTGAGAAAGTAGGGGATACTGGAAGTAAGTATGATACTATTGATGATGTTGATGTTATTAAAAAATTTGCAAAAAAAATAAAAGAAGAATTTGAATGGCACGTTCACGAAGATCATTCTAATTATCCTCATATAAAAGAAAAATGTTCATATGTGAATTATCATATTTATGGAGAGGTTATGTTTAGGCAGACTTCGATGATTCCTAAAAATGAAATACCGCAGGAATATTTTATTTTAGGAGATAGAGTTAAAATTTATATAAAAAATGTACGTTCTTCTAAACAACACAATCACGATCGTATTGGTATAGAAGGTCATGTTACTCTTTTAGATGTAAAATCATTAGAAGATTTTGATCCTATTATTTCGATGATAGAAAATTTGTCTAAAGGAAAAGGAAGATAATTTATTTAGTTTAATTAAATAATTACCTTGGAGAATCAAATGACACGAGAATTAATAAAGCAAATAAAAGAACTTAAAAAATCTCAAAAAGGAAAAGAAATTGAGAAACGACTTATAGATTTTTCTTCTATTGGAAGAAAAGGGTCTAATGATTGGTTTGTAGAACTTTGTTTTTGTCTTCTTACTGCAAATACTTCTGCCGAACTTGGACTTAGAATTCAAAATGAATTTGGATTTAAGGGATTTACATCTTGTTTGACTGAAAAAACATTAGCTAAGAAATTGAAGGATGCAAAATATCGTTTTTATAACAGACGAGCGCATTTTATTTTTCTTGCATGCAGATATAAAGATGATATTAAAGAAATATTGTCTTCTATGAATCATGTTGAGAAAAGAGAATGGCTTGTTACGAATATTAAAGGAATTGGATATAAAGAATCTTCTCATTTTTTACGTAATATTGGTTTTTTTGATTATGCAATTTTGGATAAACATATAATTAGACTTTTACATGAGAATAAGTTGATTACTAAGATTCCTAATTCTCTTAATAAAAATAGTTATTTTGAATATGAAGATGTATTATCAAAGATTTGTGATAAAGTTGGAATGGGTCAAGGAGAACTTGATATGTATCTTTGGTATATTAAAACGGGACAGATATTAAAGTGATATTTTGTTAATGATATTGATGATAATAAATCATGAAAATAAAAAAATAAAACAATTTAATTAGAAAATATTTATTTCTTTGATCCTTTTTTCTTAGTACCTTTTTTTGGTCCGCAACAACATCCGCATGACATATTTTATTCCTCCTTTTTGTGTATTTTAATATTATTTTATTTTTTAATATTATCAATTATTGTTTTTCTATATTATAAATTATTCTATATTTGTTTTTTAGTTTTGGTTGTGCTAAAAACAAACACTACTTTTCACAACTTCGCTTTATTTATAAGTAAGTTATGCTCTTGTATGTATGTGCTAATAATCGGCACACTTTGATGATGTTAATTAAATAATTGAATACAGGTGATAACTATGGAACTGAAAGGAAAAATTGTAAATGTAACAGACGATACTTTTGGAGTAGAAGTGTTAAAGAGCAAAAAGCTGGTAATTGTTGATTTTTGGGCACCTTGGTGCGGTCCTTGCAGAATGATGGGTCCCGTATTTGAGGGATTGTCTCAAGAGATGGATTCTGTTAAATTTGTAAAAGTGAATGTTGATGAATGTGAAACTATTTCTTCAAAATATGATATCATGAGTATTCCTACTCTTGTTATGTTTAAAGATGGAGAGGAAGTTACAAAATTGTCTGGATTTATGCCAAAAGAAGCATTAAAAAAGCAAATAGAATCAGTATTAAAGTAATTATGAGGTTTTTTATGAATGAGAATAAAGAAATTACAAAAAAAGAATTAAAGAAAGAGAAAGATGCATTTGATGATGTTTTAGATTGTTTGGAAAAGTATGAAGAAGGAGTTCCAAAGCGATCTGAATGTTCAGGGTTTTGTGGTTGTGGATTAGAAAAAAAATAGATTGGTGATAAAATGCTTGATTTTGCGTGTAAGAAATTTAAAATTGAAGAAGTGGTTGTTTGTAGTCTTGGTATTAGAAAAATTGATTTTTCTATACTGTCAATAATGTATCAGACTAATACTGAGATGACTGTTTTTGATATTGCTAAAAAAGCTGGTGTTGACAGAACAACTGCGCAGAAATCTATTAAAAAATTGCTTGAAAAAGGTCTTATTCAAAGATATCAAGAGAATTTGAAATCTGGCGGGTATTTGTTTTTGTATAGGTCCAAAGATAAGGAAATGATAAAAAATAAGATTGAAGCTACTATAAATGACTGGCAGAAAAAAGTTGTTTTAGAACTAAAGAAATGGTAATGTTGATTTGGTATGTTTTAGTTATTTGTGTGTGTATTTTATGATATGTTTGAAATGTTAATGGTGATGAAATGGTAGAAGCTGGAATTTATTTTGAAATTACAACAAAATGCCCTCAGGATCACAGATGTCCGTTACTTAATGTATGTCCAATTGGTGCTATTTCTCAAAAGCAAGTTGGTTTACCTGTAATTGATAAGAAAGTTTGTATTAAGTGCGGTAAATGCGTGAATTATTGTCCTAAAGGGGCAGTTATCAAAAAGAAAGTTTGATTATTATTTTTCTCAAATTATTTTTACTTTTTAGTTATTTTGTTTTTAATTTCTTTTTTAGAAATCTTTATTTTCTTTGGCATATCTACTATTTCAATTTTGTGTTGGTTTGTTTTATTGTTAGTGTTATTAATTGTATTTGATTTTTTCTCTCCTTCTTTTGGCATCATCATCCAGAAAATTAAATATAAGAAAACTCCCATGAAAACATTAATCATACCAAGTGTAATTATTACAATTTTTAATAATCCAGGTTCAAAACCTACGTGATATGCAAGTTCATTTAAGAAATTTAATAATATTGCTGCTATGATAAGTCCTTCTGTTGTGAAGACTATCCAGATAATTCTTATTATTGTTGGATCAATGTTTAGGTATTCTCCAAATCCACCACAAACTCCGGCAATCATTTTGTCATCTTTTACTTTTTCAAATATTTTTATATGACGTTTTATTGAATGGTCTATGTGTTCATGCATTGCTTTTGAGAAAATTGCATACATTATTATTCCAACAACTGGAACAAATATAATTACTATAATCCAGAATATTTTTTGATTTGTAGAGTGATTTGAATTTAGGCAATCAATAACTGCCCAAAGCCATACAAAAAACAGTATACCTGTAAAAAATAATATGGTAATAATCCAGATTGGAATCTCAAATGCCCCTAGTATCATATATTTAATTGAAATTTTGTTATTTAAAAACGTTTTCAGTGTATTTAGTGTGTTTTTGACATCTTTACCAGCACGCAGAATAGTATGCAGTTATGTAATTAGTTCTTTAGAAGTACGCAAATATGTTGGTACAATTATTAGTGATACTAGCAAGGCCGATAAAGATGTTAAGTTTGCTTATCTTTTACCTATTCAAGAATTGAGACTAAACCTTAAATAGTGACTTTTCTTGTTGTACTATATGATTCGAGGAAATAAATACATTAATTTGACTCTTTTTGCATTTATTGCGATTTCTTCTGTTTTCTTGTCTTGGGCGATATCTGTAAAGTATATGGACGATAAAGCTGAAAATGTCGTTCCTGAATTTACAGAAGTTAAAGAATCTGTTGGATACAATTACTATATTACTGCTGTTTGTTTTTCTGACAATTGTTTGGATGCAAAAGTTGCAGATACGTCCCAAAAAAGAAATCAGGGGTTGATGTTTGTCGATAAAATTCCTGGTAATACTGGAATGCTTTTTGTGTTTGATACTGAAGGTGCACATTCGTTTTGGATGAAAAATGTAAAAATTCCACTTGATATAATTTGGCTTAGTAATCAAAAGCAAATTTTGTATTTTCAAACTGCTGTGCCTTGTGTTGATTCTAGTAATTGTACATCATATAGATATTCTGGGGATTCTAAGTATGCGATAGAAGTTGTAGGTGGATTTGCTTCTGAGAATAATCTTAAAGTAGGGGATTATGTGATGATTGATACTTTACCTAAAGTTGTAAAATAATAATTTAGTTTAAGGTTGTCAGAAATTTAGTCAAGGTGTTGTAATTAAATCATTATCCGTTGTTAGTCTTTTAAACGGTGTTTGAAATGTTCCGTTGTGTTCTATTTTTCTAATCCATTCAAAATATTGTTTAGATTCTTGTTGTACTGGTCCAAAACGTTGACTAGCAGGTATATGCGAATAATCAAATACGATTGGTTTGTATACGAAACTTATTATTTCTTCTTCTAATCTTTCTGATTCTGGCTGGTAATACGATATTTTATCTTTTCTTTCTTGAATTATTCTTTCTGGATGAGCAAGTGTGATTGATCTTCTTAATTGTTCATCAGTATAGTGTTTTAGTGAGCGATTATCAAATTGTTTTCTTCTTAGACTCATTAAATCTCCATCTCTATTTAATCCACATCTGAAATATTTTTTTCCGTCTTTGTAAAATAGAACTGCATAGTCGTGATAGCTTAGTTTGTTGATTAATGATCTAAAATCGTTTTCTGTGTAAGTTCTGTCGGCAAGCACAATTACACTTTCAGGATTTGTTTCTTGACTTTTTATTAAATAATGAGTTTCTTTGTTTCCTACTAGAACTTTATTTTTGTGAATAAAACCAGAAAGACTTGGTTTATTTAAGGCAAATTCTATCATTTGCTCTAATTCTTTTTTTCCCATAATATCCCTATATAGTTTTATTTATTTTTATGTGTTTTAAAGCTTTTGTGTCTAGTTGAATAGTGAAAGTTGAGGGGTATTTCTTTTACTTTTTGGAAATATCGTCATAAACTCTTCATATTTTTCTCTATTTCTTTTTATGTATCTATTCCAATCAGGATTTAATTCAGAAATATTCATTATGTATATTTTTTCAGTTTTTATTTTTGGGGTGTTTTCTTCTTTTTCCCATTTTACATTGTCATCTTCAGGATTTTCTTCAATATTTTTATCTTCTACATTTTCATCTTTCTCATAGAATAATTCTTCTTGGATTGATTGTTCTGTGTCATCGTTGTTTTCTTTTTTGGGTTTTTCTTCTTTTACTGGTACTAATATGTAATTTCTTTGTCTGTAATAATCGTATAAAATTTCTGTTCCCTGTTTTATCTTTTTTAAGTTTGTATAAAATTTTATAGTTCCTTCTTCTTCGTAAGCGTGATATATTTCTTTATCTTTGTTAAGAAATACTAAATCTTCAAGGTTTACTTGTCTTTTTTCTAATCTTTGTTTTTCTGATTCTATGTGACTTATTGCTATGTCTGATTTGTCATCAAAAACTAAATCTAAGAATGTTGTATATGTTTGCATATCAAACATCGTGTAAGTATAATCAGGGTGTTCTTTTGATTTTATTCCATGGAAAAATCCATAATTTTTATAGTATATTTTTTTATCTTCCCCTTTGGATGTGATTATTACTTTATCTATCGAGTCAACTTCTGAACGTGCATAAGTTTCTTTTGTTCCTCCTTGGAAATATATGAAAGGTCCTTCTTGATGTACTATTGATAAGTTCTTGCTTTTTGCAAAGTCTAAAATTTTTTTTGCCATTTCCTCTAATGTTTTTTTTATGTCATGTGAATTTGTCCTGTAATTTCCGAAAATTTTGTTTTCTAGTTCTTCTACTTTTGCTTTTAATTTTATTGTTTCAAATGCTTTTTTATTTTTTAGAAAATCAGAATAATTTTTTTCTAAATCTTCGTATATTTTATTGCTTGTTTTTCTCCCTTTTATTATTTCATCAAACATTTCTTTTGATATTGAACTTAATTTTTTACCACTTTTGAAATCCTTGAATCTTTGTCTTAGTTTTCCCGTCAAAATAGTAAGATCTGTTTTAGGTATATTATTTTCTTTTATTGATTCATTTAGCTCATCATCTTTTGTTTTCCAATCAATGAAATCAACAACCATCCATTCGGCAAGTGCGTTTCCTAATCTTGCAAGATATTGAAATTCCAGTTCTGATTCTGCCTTCTCATCAAATATTGAACTTGCTCCTTTGTAATTTTTTTTAATGAGATCTTGTAATGCATGTCCGTATCTTATGTATACTTTGTGGATATTTTTTTGAATTCCTGCGTCTTTTCTATATACTTTTTTAAAATCTTGACCTGTTTTTTGATATGTTTCTAAAGTTATTTTTCCTTCTTTTAGTTTTTTCATTTCGTCAATTTTCATCTTTTCGATTTCTTCTGGTATCAATGATTCTAAGAAGTTGTTGAATTGTTGTTTTGATTGTGCTGTTTTTTGAATATTTTTTTTATTTTTTATACGAACTTCGTCTTTTGGGATTCCAACATTTTCTTCATATAGTCTTTTTTGTGCATTATTCACGAGCGTTGCAGAATATAACGGGTATGTGAAGGGAATATTTTCTTTTGCACCTATTCTTTGCGCAAGTCCGTACACTCCCTGGAAGTGTAATAAGTGCATTTTTCTTAAGTTACGCACGTCTCCTGATCCTAAATAATAAGCAACTATTCTGAGTTTTTTTGCTCTTTCCACTTCATCTTTACTTTTAAATAAAAATGTTTCTATTTCTTCTAAATCCTTATATGAACTTGTTTTTGCTTCATGTAGGTTTTTTGCCAATCCTTGCTTTTGAACAATTGTTCCAAGTTTTTGGTTTGGGAGTCCAGAATACAGTATTTTTGCAACTCTTAAAAAATCTATTACTTCTCTGCCGGGTATTCCTATACGTTCAAATAATTTTTTGTTTACTTCTAAAATAGGATTCGAATCTTCTTCTCCAATAGAAAATGTTTCTCCTGCTTCGCTTCTTTCTGCAGCTTCTCTTAATTTCATTAAATCGTATCTGTTATTGAATGCAATAACATAATATGGATTTTCTTTTTTAACTGAGTCTCTGACTCCATTTATCAGTTCTTCCTCTGTTTTATATGGTATTATTTCGAATCCATCTTCGTTTGTTACGCTTGTTTTGTGCATAACGTGTATCTCTTCTTTTATTTTTCCTTTTTCGTAGTACGATATTCCTACCCAGGTAACCTTTGCATCCGGTCTTTTGTAATATGGGACTTCAATATCAATGAACATACATTTTTTTGAATTTATTTCTTCTAATGTCATTGGTCTTGTTCTTTTTACTTTGTCTATGTCGTCTACGATTATTTCGAGAGTTTCTTTATCTTCGTGATATTTTGTTTTTCCAACTGTTTTTATTTTAGTGTGTATGTATTCGATGCTTTTTCTTTCGTCAATGATTATTTGATCAAGATTTTTTGTGAGATTATTTGTTAGTATTTCGTTTTCTCGTCCTTCAAGATGTGCCCGGTTTAATTCGTTGAATATTCTTGTGATTTGCATTTCGCTTTTTTCTTTATATGTTTCTTTTATTTTTTCTTTTAGTTTTCCAAGCCTACTCTCAAACTCTTTTTTTAACTTTAACGCATCGAGAATTTCGTTTGGGACTTGTGTAAACCATCCGGGAGTAAGATAACGTGCTCTTATTTGTTCAGAATTATATTTTGTTATGAATGCGTCTGTTTCTTTTTCTCTTTTTTTAAATTTTGGAAGTTTATCTTTCTTACTTAATGGTAAATATGCGTGTAATATGTTGAATACTCTTTTGAAATCTATAAGTTTGTATTCAGAAAGTTCTGGGTTGTTTTCAAAATCCTCTCTAACTTTTTCTTCATCTTTTTTTGATAATATTTTTGTTCCAAAACGATAATTTGGCACTTCAAAGGATACTACGCCATGGTCCCAGAAATATGCCCGTGCTTTGTTTCCAATACACTTTACATTTGTTAGAATTACTTCTGTGTTTACATCTTTTGTATTATCATGTATCTTGAAAACTGCTTCATTGCCTACTATTAGCTCTCTAAATTCATTTCCCCCAGTTTGCATCAACTACTATTTTGTGATGGTATTTAAGAGAGTTTGTTGTGCCAAAGTTGGGACGATTTTTGCAGGGAAATATTTATATATTTCCGTTATGTTTCTTTTATGTATGGACCTTGAACGTTTTTCTTCGCTTGATTTGGCGCTTGAATTGTCAAATTTTGCAATAGATGTTGATAATTATATCTTAGGAAGAAATTCTAACCTTGATGGCGCTAAATTTATCTCAGAATTATTAAAAAAATACCAGTTGGATGATACAAAAAGAGTTCCTATGGGACATTTTGCAGATCTTTATGTGCCATTATGGAACGCTGCAAGAAAAAATTCCGGTAAAGAAATAAATACTTCTTCAGAACTTGCTTTGGAAATGAGATTGCTTCGTTCTGAACTTGATAATATATACAGTTCTAAGAGATTGGAAGAGTTGAGAGATTTTTTAGTTTATTTCTCTTCAGAATGCCTGAACGCATCGCATAATTATAGGACCCAGTTCAAACGACTTGCTGCGTAATTCAAGAATGACTTTCTAAGAACACTGTTGTTCTTGTCTGTATTTTGTCACAGTATTTACATTCACTATTTTTTTTGGAGGAATGACTTTGTATGTAAGATTGAATCTTTCATTGTCGTCTATATCTACTTCTTCTTTAAAATATTTAACTTCGTTAGACATTATTTCTAAAGTTGATGAGCGTGTAAATACTTTTCCTTTTGTTGTCATGAAAGTCATTTCTACTGTGAAGTTACCTGCGAATTTTTCTGTATTTTTTATTCCTACTGAACCTTTTAACCATAAATCTAAATCGTGTAATATCTTACTGGTATCCGAATTTATTGCTTGATATTTGTAATCTATTTTTTCTTCAACGTTTTCTTGATATGCGATATTTACTGTTTTACAGTTATCTTTTTGTGTCGGATTACTATTTACCGGTTCATTAGTTACCGGATTGTTATTTGTTGGTTCATTATTTGTTTTTGCGACTGTTTGAGTTTGACAACCGAACATAAGAACAACTGTAAGAATAATTATAAGGATTAATGAGATATTTGTTGATTTCATGAATATTGTAATTATGTTTTGTAATATAAAGTTTTTGGTTGGTTTTGTTTTTTAAATCTGATTAAGAAAGATTTATATAATATATTTTGATACAAAATTATAGGTAAATAATGGATAACAAAACAACAATTCAAGATATGAAAAATAAGGTAAAGACTTTTTGCGATGAAAGAGATTGGGAACAATTTCATAATGCAAAAGAGCTCGCTATAGGAATTGTACTTGAGTCTTCTGAAATACTTGAGCACTTTAGATTTAAATCAGAAAAAGAAATTGAAGAAATGTTTAAAGATACGAAGAAAAAAGAAGAAATTTCTGAAGAAATTGCAGATACTTTGTTTGGTGTTTTTCGTATGGCACAAAAATATGATATTGATTTGTCAACTGTGTTTGATAAAAAGTTTGAGAAGAATGCGATGAAATATCCTGTTGATAAATTTAAAGGCAATAATAAAAAATATGATGAATTGTAATTTTTATTAAGATGCGTTTGAAGATGGATTTGTTTTTGTTTTTTTCATTTTAGGAAACATTGCTTTTAATTTTTTTGTATAATCGCTATTCTTATATTCTCGCATCCAGTTTTTTGCAATAATTCCGGCATATGTTTTAAATGCAAGATTTCTCCACGTTCTTTTTATATCTTTAAATGTACTGTCAAGTGATTTATGAAATATATTTTTATTTAATTCTATTTCTTCTAATACTTTTCTTTCTCTTTTTGATTCTATTAAATTATGAAAGAATCTTTTTGTATAAAAATGTCCGAAAGAAATAGGAAATCCTATGCTTGCATTATATGCCCAGTTCATCCAGTTACCGTAATTTATTTTTCTTGAAACGACGTTTCCTAAATATCTATTTGTCATGAGCATTGTTGGAATATGTTGTAAATCGTATGCATTAATTCCTTCTGGTGTTGGATCGTAACACAAAAATAAACCATCGTGTTTATCCCAATTTACTGTTTCTAAAGGTAGAAGTCTTCCTTCTTTTTCTAATTTTGCTCTTAATTCAGAACCTGGCAATGGGACTGCGTTTAGAACTTGTATTGTATCAATTTTTGCATCTTTGAAAAATTTAACATATCGTTTTGCTTTCTCTTCTAGAGTTAATGTTGATTTTACTTTTGAATCTTTAAATGAAGGATAACCAAATATGAACATTCCATGCAATAAAAATGTTCGGATAATTTTTTTGAACGTTCTACCAATTTTTCAACTGTAACTCCTTTATTCATCGCTTTTAGTTCTTCATTGATTGGACTTTCGTAACCTATACAAAGTATTGTTACACCTGCATATTTCATTGCGTTGATTAGTAATTGGTTTTCTGAAAGTTCGTTACGCACTTGAACGTTTAAATTAATTTTTTTATTAAATTTTCTTTTATAATCTCCAATTTGATTACAAAGTTCTAATGCGCTTTGTGGATTCTGTACAAAATTGTCATCAGTAAAAAAGAAGTTTGTGTATCCCATATCAGAATATTTTATTATTTGACGTAATGCTTTACTTTCTGATATTGTTTTATATTTTCCGTATTGTTTATTTACAACACAAAATTCACAATTCCAGTTACAACCTCTGCCTTTATTTATTGGAATTGAAGTCCATCTTTTGTCAAGATATTTTATAAGAGTTAAATCGGGATCTTTTAATAAATCTAAATCTACTATTGGTTCTCGTTTTCCTGTAAAAACGTAATCTCCATTATTTGCTAAATAGCTTATTCCCTTAATATTTGCTAAATTATTTTTATTTAATGTTACTGTGTTATTGTGCGACATTGCGTTTAAAATTTCTATTGCAGTATATTCTCCTTCGCCATGTACTACTATGTCAATTCCTTTGTATAATGCTTCTTTTGGAAGAGCATCTACATGACTTCCACCTGCGATTGTTATTATTCCTTTTTTTTGATATTCTTGTGCAAGTGAATACATTCTTAAAATTGAATTACTCATTCCGCCATAAAACATTGCTATATTAGCAGGATCTTGTTTTTGTAAAAAACTATGATTGACAAAACCCAAATGATTACGTGGACCTGCATAATTGTTTTCATCAATTATATATGCATTTTTTACATATGGTAACTCTTTTATTTGTGTAAATACAGAAACTATGCCTACAGGGGGCATTCTTATACCTGCGAAAATATTATGTTTTGAATGTGCCGGATATTCAGGTATTACTCCTATGATTGTGATTCCATCTTTAGTTGTTAAATTAGTAGTCATTAATAATTTCTCCCTCAAGTGTGAGATTATTTGAGAATTTCTTTAATTATTAGAGGTGTTTTTTAGTATATAAAAGTATGGTCACTGACTAATAATTGTCATTTGTTGTCAGTTTAATAAAGAAATTATTTTTTAATTGTTATTTTATTATCAATAGAAAAACTTTGGTTCAAAAGTGCAAGTTCCTTTGTCTACAATTACATTATCTTCTAAGTATGCCTTGAATCTGTTTATTAATTCAAAACATTCGCTGCATCTTTTATATGTAGTACCAATTTCTATGTTCCATTCATGATCATTTCTTCTTATTAGTTTTGATGGGGTTTCTGCGTCTTTTTGGAAATAAGAATAAACATTTTCAACGATTGTTCCATTTGGAAATGCTTTTGAAAGAGTAATGTGTAAAACGCATTTCTTTGGAGAATTGTCACTTAATACTTCTTTTTCTATTTTTATGCATTTAGTATTTAGCATTTTAGTTTCCATATCTACTTTTGCTTTTACTAATTTAGAAGGAAGTTTTATTGAACCGTCAGCATTGAATTCCATATTTTTTATGAATTTGATTTGCTTTTTAAATATATGTGTGGTCGAAAATTCGATATTATTTTTAGGCTCTATAGAAAACATATACTGGCCTTGTCTTATAAAAGACAATTGAGCGTTTGCGAGATTGAATATAATAGTAATAATATTTTATTATTTTAATTGCTTGAGTCTAAAGAACCAATTTTACTAGTGTTTTTTTTGCTTGCCGGTAGAACTTTTCTACGGAGCTATAATATGTAATTTGTAATTCAAAACCAAACATGTATTTTAAACTAATGAAAACCTATTTATACTCCTGATTGTTTATTAATTATATGATCATTAATAAATGGGGGTTTAATTATGAAAAAAAACGTGTTATTTAATATTATTTTAGCAATATTTATTGTTTTTATATTATCTTCTTTTTCGTTTGCTGTACATTGTGGAGATAACAATGCACAGGGAAATGAAGAATGTGATGGAACAGATCTTCGTGGATATATGTGTGGTATTATAGATCATTTTGATAAAAATAATCCATCTGATTATAATCCTCAGGCAAACTATGAAGATGAATATGGAAATCTACCTAATGATTATTATTCTGGTAGTTTAGGCATTTTATCATGTAGTTCGAATTGTAAATTTGTTTCAACATGTCATAATCCTGTTTGCGGTGACGGAAAGCTTGAAGCGGCAGAAGAATGTGATAATGGTGCAGCAAATTCAGATATTGGGTCAAATGCGTGTAGAACTAATTGTAAATTATTTTCATGTGGTGATAGTATAGCCGATACAGGTGAACAGTGTGATTTAGGTACACAAAATAATGATGAAATTCCAAATAGATGTAGACAAGATTGTACTAATCCAATTTGTGGAGATGGTACGATTGATACTAATTTAGGAGAAGAGTGTGATGTTGGAAATTCACTTGCAAATAACGGATGCTATAAATGTAAACTTTGTTATGCTGCAACTGATAATCTTCATATAACAAGAAACTCAAAACTTTGTGAACAAACATACACTGTTTCTGATAGTGCTGAAGAAGGAATAATAATTATTGATGGAAATAATATAAAACTTGATTGTAATGGTGCAGTAATTGTGGGTCCAGAAGGTACATATGCAGGTTCACAAACTAATGAGGATACTAAAACAAATTTGAAAGGTTCACAAAATACTCCTTCGGCAAGCGATACTGCAGCTCAAGTAAATATGGTATATGTTGGAACTGGAATTTACATCAAAGGAAATAATAACGTTTTGACAAACTGTAATATTAGGCAATTTAACAACGCAGTAAAAGTTGAATATGCAGGAAATGTAATTGCAAATAATAAATTTTGTTCTAATAATTTTGGAATCACGTCTTCTAGTAGTAATAACTTTGGTATAAAAAATACTTGTAAAGAATCTGTAAATTGGAGAGAGAATGGAGTAGCCGGATGTACATACACTTGTACTAATCAATTAAATTCAGATACTACTTGTCCTGCTTGTCAGTGCGTAAATTATGAGTTGAATACTGAAGAAACATCAGAAGATAATAACGGGGGAATAGGTGCTGCAATAAGTAATTTTGTAAAAAATATATTTACTAAAAAAGCTCAGACTGATGTGTTAAATTCAGAAGTTAAAGAATCTAAAGATATTTCTGAAGTGGATTCTTCAGTTTCAAAACAAGAAGATGTTGTAGTTAAGACGACGAAACCAATTACTACAACTTCAAAAAATAATACTACATCCTCATCTAGTGTGAAAACTTCTGTGAATAGTACTGTCGTAAAAACAGAAACGCCAACAAAAACAGTTGTAGAAACTACAACCGCTACAAAAGAAGTTGCAATAGTTACTAAAACGGAAACGTCCACAAAAATAGAACCTGTTGAAAAAACGCCAACGAAAGTTGTTACAAACACTGTCGAAACTAAAACGCCAGTTGTAATAAAAGAACCAGTGGTTTCATCAATACCTGTTGTAACAACAAAACAAGTTGTTTCAGTACCGGTTGTAAATACAACAGTAAAAACAACAACTATTATTACTAAATTGCCTGCGAAATAAATGTGGGTGGGTATGGTACGAATTAATTTAGTTGATGTTTCAAAGTTGTCTGATCAGCATCTTGTGGCAGAATATGATGAAATATTGATGCTTGTTTCTTATATTAAGAGATATTCTAAATTTGATGGTACGGAACTTAAACAATATTGCTTAGGAAAAGGACATATGAAATTTTTTAAGGACAAAGTTTTGTATCTAAAAAAAAGGCACGAGCTGCTTAAAATTGAAATGAGAAAGCGAGGGTTTGTTACAAGAAAAAATATTGTTCTTTCTACTTTTTCTAAAAAAAATATAAATGATTGGAAACCAACATCGTTAGATGTTTCCATAGTGACAAAAAGAATTTTGTCAAGAATCAAAGCAAAGTTTGGATATTATAGATATTATGGTACTGTTAGGTCTTATGAGTTTTTTAGAAGAATGCTTGCTTGATACTAGGTTTAGAAATAGCTAAATCTTATATATGGTAATATTCTTGAATAAAATATGAATGTTTCTGTTATTGCGTCAGGAAGCAATGGGAATTGCTGTCTTTTGGAAGACAAAGATACTTCTGTACTTTTAGATGCAGGAATTAGCATAAAAGAATATGAAAAACGAATGCAACGTTTAGAAAAAGATCCTGCATTAACTAAAGCTATAGTAATTACTCATGCTCATAGAGATCATATTAAAGGAGCAGGACCAATATCACGAAAGTATAATATTCCTATACTAATAACTCAACAGACTTATGCCGATTCTTCAACAATAATAAAAAAAGCTGAGGTTAGGTTTTTTTCTACGCTTTCTGATTTTAAAATTGGAAATATGAATATAACTCCTATACGAACGTCTCACGATGTTTTCTCGTGCGGATTTAAAATAAATGATTTTGGATTATTTACTGATACCGGAATTATTACGTCACAAATAAGAGAAGTCTTTCCTAAACTAAAATCTGTTTTGATTGAAGCAAATTATGATCATGATATGTTAAAAAATGGAAACTATCCTCAATTTTTAAAAAAGAGAATATTCTCTGATGTT
>JBAZVA010000017.1:0-25013 GCA_041661165.1 Candidatus Woesearchaeota archaeon
AATTATCTACTTCTTCTAAATTACTTAATTCTGATTCTAGAATTTATTTATCAAATTTTAACTTTTATACTTACGAATCTTATTTGAATTTATGTTCGACCAATCTCGATTCATTAGCTGGTGAGGTAGGAGAACTAAAGAAAAACTATAATCGTTATGAACTTGGTGGATATGGCTGGACGTTACTTGCAATTTCTATTTCCTTTTTAATTGCTTTAGCAGTATGGTTATTGTGTGATAAAAAATTTAAAAATTTAAGTGATAAAAACGTAGAACTTATTATGAAGTCATTTTTTGTTATTTTAAGTTCTTTTTGGGGTCTTTTCTTCATACCTTTCCAAACTTTTTATTGGAGACTTATTATAGGTGGAGTAGCGGGATTTTTTGTATTTTTGGGTTACAAAAAAGCAATATTATATTTGAAACACAATGTATTCAAAATACCTAGAAAAGATTTTACTTCTATTAGAAAATTAAATATTGATGACGATTACTTTGATATACTTGAAGATAATGGTGTAGATTCAGTTGAAGATTTATTGGAATGTGATTTGAAAGACCTTTCAGAAGAGACGAGGTTACAAGTTGAAACATTGATTGACTTTAGTAAGAAAGGTCGTTTATTGTTGAAACATAAGAAAAAATAATTTTTTATCGAATTAAGGTAATATGATGACTTTGCAAATATATTTACAAATTGTGCTGAATTACTTTCAGAATGCATTTAGTGTATCTTATTCAGATATAACAATATTTAATATTACTATTCCTTTTTGGGTATTGTGTATTGTCCTAATTCTTCTTTTAATTATAACTAATGTGAAATTTATAATATCTCAAATCAAAAGATTTTTTTGTTTTATGTGTGATTTGGTACTCTCTGTATTTAAATTTATTAAGAATACTTTTCTAAAATTTATTGAAAATATAAAAAATACGAACATCAAAAAAATACGAAAGAAATTATGGAGAATTCAAGATTCACATAAGTTATGCTCTTTACTTTTCTTAATTTGTTTCATACTTTATATATTATTTTTTCTTTTGTATGATGTTATCAAGTCGTATATGAGTATTTTAAGCATGGCTCTTTTGTTGATAATTATATTGATTGTGGGTTATTTTTTGTATGTTCTTTTTTTCTCTACTATACGAATCGAATCAAATAATTTAGTGTATATATTTTTTCCTATTTTATATTTGGGTTTATTTTGGGCACTTTCAAACTATTCAATCATAAATGGTATTAACTTTAAATTGATATATTATGGTATTTTTTTAGTTATATTTATTGCTCATATATTAGTAGCACGTAACCTTAAGAAATTAAAAATTAATTATGAGCCACTTGTAATTATTTTGATTTCTTTAACTATATTCTTGGTGGGTACTATTATTGTGGTTGAAATTACGGATACTGATGAACACACCCTAGTATTAAACTTGAATGATTGTACAACTCTAAAACATTTTCAGACTGCACAAATATTATGTACTAATCAGCTTGGAAAGACAATAATCATAGATTCAAAAGTATCTTGTGAATTGAAAAATATAGAATTGTCAAATTTTTCTGGTTTTTTTAGATTTATATTATTAAATGGTTCTGTTAATACTCAAAAGTTTAAAGATTCTATTAGTTTTATTGCACCAGATAAAGTGGTACATGTATACGTGGAAATGAATGGAAGTTATAAAAATGAAAAGTTATGTTTATCATCAGGATATACGAGAACGTTTGTTACTTATGACGGATA
This sequence comes from Candidatus Woesearchaeota archaeon, assembly GCA_041661165.1. Taxonomy (GTDB): domain Archaea; phylum Nanobdellota; class Nanobdellia; order Woesearchaeales; family JBAZVA01; genus JBAZVA01. Next base: position 1,758 of record JBAZVA010000017.1, read on the forward strand.
TAAACAGAATAGAAAAGATTTTTCAACTTATTTAGCGGCATTGATTGGATTTGTATTATTAACTATTCCATCTATTTACAATACTTGGAAGAAATTTTTATCTAAAAAATAGTTTAAATGGCTTTCTTAGTACATCTATCACATCCATCGTATCTAACTTGCAAGAATCAACTAAAAATAACTTAAACAACTTATCCTTGACGAATATGTATTTTTATTTCTAAAACTATGACTATGTGAAATCTTTTGCAATTTTCAATTTGATTTCTCCTGTGTTCTTTAAAATCTCTCTTTCTTCAGGCACTGTCTGAAGTCTTTGGCGGCCTTGAATATATTGCGTAAATAATAATATTTATTTTTGTAACTATTGGAAGAACAATTATACTAGCGTAGGAATGTTCTGCTTGCCGCCGGACTTCTCGGACAGAGCCCTTTCATCAAATTCTAAAAAAGAGTCAAGTCTTTTTGCCTAATCCTGAAATAGTCATAGGAATCTTTCTTTAGCCAAATCAAGATATGCGCCGACTATTCTTCAAAGTGATTCTAGTTCATCTTTTGTAAGGTAATTCTTTGCAACGGATACATCTGTTTTGATTATTTTTCCTTTCGAAGAATTTTTCCAGGACGTCAAACCCATATTGTTCTCTTTTGCATTTGCTCTATCTATTTATCAGTTTAGGTGCAGTATGCTATGATGAAGTTTATTTGCAAAGACTTTTTCTTCTGTGAATGTTTTTTTTTAACGTTAAGACAGAACCACAAGACACAAAACTATCGTCAGTAAAACACTAAAAGACATTATGGACAGACCCCTCGCATGAGTTATAAATGAAATGTTCTAAAGAATACTTGTAAAAACGAAAACTAAACCATTTTGTTGACGTTAGCAAAATGGTCGGAAATAAACCATTTTCGTGACGTCACGAAAATGGTCAAATTAACGTTTTGCTGGCTTCGACAAAACGATGCCAAACTAAAACAAAAGGTTTATATATCTGGTAAGACTAATCTTACTTGGTGATTAAAATGGATATTGCGATTACAAAAATGAGTTCCAAAGGACAGATAGTATTGCCTTTTGAAATGAGAAAAGAGTTGGCAGAAGGAGAAAAAATACTTATCATAAAAGCCAAAGATCAATGGATTTTAAAGAAAGCATCAGACATTGATGAGATTTTTGATGAGGATTTGATTTTTGCAAAAAGAACAGAAGATGCTTATAGAAGATACCAAAAAGGAGAATTCATTGAAACGAATGATAAGGATTTTTTAAAAGAGTTGAAAAAGTGGTAAGAGTATTTTATGAACCAAAATTTCAGAAATTGGTTTCAAAGATAAAGAACGCAGCGGTTAAAGAAAAAGTTATAAAACAAATTGAAAAAATTATTACCAATCCGGAAATCGGAAAACCTATGCGATATGAAAGATTTGGTTCAAGAGAATTATACATTCCTCCTTTTAGGCTTTCTTATTTATATGAAAAAAATGAAAACAAAATAATTTTTCTTGATTTATATCATAAAGATGAACAGTAATCAATTTGCTGACGTCAGCAAATTGATATGAATTTAATCCCCTCGAATTCGAGGGGTTTAGGGTAGGGGCAAATTGCCACCACCCTTCCAATATTTAGGTATTCAAAATTAAGTTATATCTTAAAATGGGAGACGATGTCTCTTGAATCTATTTAATACGGTTAACCATTTTGCTGACGTCAACAAAATGGTATCATGTTCCTGACGTCACGAAAATGATTGTATTAAACGTAAATGTCTTTATACCGGACTTGCTTTCATTGCAAATAACTGTGCCAATAATGATTACTTAATTCTAAAGAACTATGATTGCTGAATACTTATCTGCTTGCCGGTATAAATATTAAAACACACTAGTTACCTGATAATCTCCCAGTGTCCGCCTTTATCTGGGCCTACTCTTTTAATGATTCCGTCTTTAATTAATTTTCTTAGTCTTGATTGAATCGTGTCTTTTGTTTCGCCAAGTTTTATGGAGATTTCTTCTCTAGATATCGATGAATTTTCAGTTATAGCATCTAGTATTTTCTGGGACTTTTCTGGGACTTTTCTGGGACTTTTAGGGACTTTATGCTCACTCTCCTCAGTAATTATAGATTTAAACATTATTTTTGTGTCATAGTTATCAATGTTATATATTGGTAATTCATTTCCTGAATCTTTACATATTAATTCCATATTACGTATACCTGAACCGTATTTTTCAATATCTCCTATGTCGTACATATATTGACATAACAGATTATTTCTTGGTTTATGTTTCGGATTATTAGGATCAACTCCAACAGGAAAAGGACCGGGGTTTGTTATTTCAAGTCTGTTATCAAAGATAAATAATTTAACCTCGCCTGCTTCTTCATAATCTCTGTGAATTAATGCATTTATTATTGCTTCACGGATTGCAAGAATAGGATATTCAAATTTGTCTTCTCTTTGAAAAGAAGATTCAACTCTTTTGCCGGTAAGCCGTATATTTTTTCTTAAAAAATTTTCGGCATCGTTTGCAATCTCAAAAATAGACCCCTCAATCATTGCACTATCAAGAGTAGTTTTAGTCACGTCATTACCTTTAAAACGAACAGCGTGCAATTTTGCATTTGAAAAGAATTTTTGAGGATAGTTTCCAAAAAATAGTATTCCTGCATTAGTGGGAATTCCTTGTTTTGTTGCAGAAATATTTTCAAGTTGCTGTTCTTTGGATATCTTATCAGTATCTTTATGATTTCTTTTTTTTTGTTTTTCTCCGATATAATAAGAGAATTTTTTATAATCAATATCTTTTAAGGAACTATTTTTACATATATCTTCATCCCACTTTCTTGTTTCGTGAAACAATCTTTTTAATTCGTCCGGCGGTATTATTCTTGTTTCGCTTGCAGTTCTTTTGTATGAAATTCCGTCAAGAAAATAAGGTTTGTTTATTCCTTCTTTTACAACTACTTCAATAATATTTTTTCCGTCCATTTCTATTTCACAAACATCACAAAGAATATTTGGTTTAATCTTGTCTGCAATCTTTTGCGAGATTTGTTTTAATGTGTTTGATGAGATTGTAAGTCCTATTGTTTTTCCACTATCATCAATACCGAAATATAAAGTTCCACCTTTATGATTCAGAAAGCTACATATTGTTTTTAGAGATTCGTCTAATTGAGAAAGAGATTTTTTGAATTCTATCGTCTCTGATTCTTTTAGTTTCATAATTTTATTATCTGATTTTTATTTATAAGTTCTGCGTGAGAATGTCCAAGTGTCTAGTGGTTTGATTAAATGTTTTTAGCAAAACTAAATTGGTTAGTCAGTGATTGTTTTTTTTGTAAAGGGGTCGAAATCGACCCCTTTTTATTTCATTGAATTAATACGTTAATTGTTTAAACTATTTCACAGATTTCTTTAGTACATCAAGTACATCTATCATGGCTTTGGTATCCAACTCGCAATAATCTAGAAGGGCTTTTCTTATCTTTTCTCGTTCGTCTTTTTGGACTTCCTCGAACATGAGTTTTGTAAATAATGATGCTGCTTGAGAGCCGCCTTTTATTTCCATTGTGCTGTATGACTTTCCGCAGAGAGCGGGAAGGACTGACTTAATTGAACATGAGCCCTCTTGCTTTGGTGAATAATACCAGAAGTTTCGAAATGGAACAAGTAAATCAACGAAGCGTGGTAAAAGAGATTTTAAGAATTTTGCGTGTTTAGGAAAAGCTTCGGCTAACTCTTCTATTCTTCCTTTTTCAAAAGTCATGAAGTATGCGATGATTGTTCCGGAGGAAGGTAAATTCTTTTCCAAAGAAAGTATAAATTCCTCACGAGGATCTTTTTTGCCATCATATAAGAATTCGAAATGCTCTGTCCGCTCTTGCCGACACTTACTTTTATTTTCGCAACTATTTTGCTCTTTCACCATTTGTGACTTAGAACTAATACTATTAGCTAACAAAGGAGAGTCGGCAGTGGCGGACACGTGTAATGAATACTGAAAGGGAATTTGCTGAAACGGAAAAGTTCCGTCATAAGGTGGCAGAGCCATCTGGAATGTTTCGAAGTCAAGAAATGAAATTGGTTCTGTGATTTCCTTTAGAAATAATTTTAATTTTTCTTTGTCAATATGCACTTCACCTGTTTTTGCACATTTCTTCTGAATTAATTGATGAGAAGATAACTCATACTCATCAGGAATATCTTTTAACAAATGTATTCCCTCTCCTAAAAGTTTGTATCCGTGCTTTTTCATATCACGATATAATAATAGTACATGGTCAGACGGCAAAAATGCATGACACTGTCCCCATAAAGGACACGAATTACATAAGTGACTAACTTCCGATTTTGGAATATTGTCAGAAGCTATTGTTTTTTTCATTTTATTAATTATTTCTTCATCAATTTTTGGTAATTTCAAAGTTACGTCAGAATACTTAAACAATTTAGTTACATCAATTTTACCATCTTTAACATATTCATTGTTTAGATGCAAAACAAAACATCTGTTAACAGTAATCCCGCACTTTTCTAATACGAATTTCTGAAATGCGACATCTTCTAAGTGCTCTTCTTTTACATGAGTAGAACTTTTTACTTCAATCAAATCGAATTTGTCAGTCAGAATATCAACACGGCAATATATGTCATTGTAAATAAATCCTGCCTCAAACAAAGTCTTGCCTAAGTTAGATTTAGTTAGTTCCATACATTTAATTTTATCTCTGTCTTCAACACTTACTCCATTAGGATACAATTCGTGAGATAATTTTCCAATTTCTAAACCTTGTTCCATACGAAAAGTAGAAGCGTCATCTTCTGGAATTAAGTCTGGCTTATTTTTTGTAATCCACATTAGTTTGTGACAGGTAAGTCCAGTAAGATAAAGAGATTTTGTTAGCATAATAGTATAGAAGAATGGAGGATTATAAATATGGTGAATTTGCCATAATTGTGTCGTTTGATTGAGAGTTTTAGGCGTCATACCCTTTACAATTCAAATATGTAATGTAAAGGGTAATTATTTCATAATTGGTGAGTATGTAAGTTACCAATAAAACGTTAATATTACGATACTTAGGTATTATATACCCTAAGTTGTTCTAACATAGTAGGATAGGTGATAAAATGGCAATGGAAATATTCGAAATGGCAAGAAATCTAGAATTAGAAGGAAAAGCATTGTATGAGAAAAGAGCAAAGGTTACAAAAAGTGAAAATTTAAAAAAAGTATTAAATATGATTGCAAAAGTTGAAGAAAATCATTTTGATTTGTTTGTTGAAATTCAAAAAAATAAAAAGGCAGGTCCAATAAAACATGTCGATTTTAAAATAGCAAAACAGGCTTTTGGTGTTTTGAGAGATGAGAAATTTACAAATGAAGAAATAAAAGATTTTGAGAAAATGTTAGTTGTTGAAAAGAAAAGTGAAGATTACTATAAGCTTCATGCAAATGACGTTTCTGCAAATACGGAATTAATTCTAGAAATTGCAAAAGAAGAGCACAGACATTATGTGTTAATACAAAATCTAATTGAACTATTAAGAAGACCAAAACAATGGGTTGAATCTGAAGAGTTTAAACGTCTGGATAATTATTGAGGACGTATTGTTTTTTTTGCCAGCACGCATACTCGTATGAAGATAATAAATCCAGTTCCAATCGGTACTCTCAATTAGCACAATTATTTGTACTATATGTCTAGGCTGGCAAAAAACGTTTTACAAGATGTTCTGCTTGCTTTTGACGACTTTGGACAATGCTTAGAGTTATACAAAGTTTCATAAACCCTTAAAAATCATTAATATTTATGACAGAATTTAGAAGAGTAAGTAGCGCAGGAATACGTAAGAAAGAAGATTATAAGAAAAATAAAAATAACAGAAAAATCGCAAAGTTTAGTAGAAGTTCTGGTGGATTTGCTACAAGAATTTCTGTAGAAAAAGATGACAAGAGTTCTGAGCCAAAAGAAATTTTAAAACCTGTTTCGCGTTTTAATAGTTTTGATAAATTAGAAAGAGATATACCTCAAAAAAAATTCTTAGCTAAAAGAACATCTAACAAAAAAGATATTTTTCTAGTAGTCTGTGCAAGTTGTGGTGAGCATTGTGAAGTGCCTTTTAAGCCGTCAAACAACAGGCCTATTTTTTGCAGCAAATGTTTTGTAAAAAGTGATAAACCACCTAAATCATTAAAGCCAGAAATAAAAGAAATTAAAGAAAAGCTTGATGCGATTCTTGAATTGTTAAGTGTTGAAGAAGAATAATTCTTTATCATTAAATTTTGAAGAAAAACAGATTAAAAAAACTTGATGGTGTTTCTAGGAAAAATATGATTAAGTAACAAAATTTACTTCAAAACCCATAAAATGAGATAATTCATACGATTGACGAAATGCGATTATTGTCATTTTTATTTTTGCATCATCATATTTTGGTTTTAATTTTTTAATTGTTTTATACATGAGTTTATCTTTTTTCATTAATTTTTCCATGCGTTCTATTCCTTTTAATATGTCGCCATTCATGCCTAATGGCGCTCCTGCCATTTCTGCAAATTCATTGTAAATGTTTTCTCCAAGTAATCTATATTCGTTTCTTGAATCTTCTATTCCCATTTTTTTAACCATTTCTTTGATGAATTTTTCTTCGTCAGTTTCTGGTTCTTCTTTAATTTCTTCTTCTAATATTATTGCTTTTGTTATTTTTGTTATGTAAAAGTGTATGTGTTTACTTTCATCAAAAAAAGTATCTTTTTTGAAAATTTTAAATACCATTGCTTCTTGAAAAAATATTAATCTGAAAAGTGTAATCAATAATTCTTTTGTGGGGTTATTTCTAATTACTCTTATTAAATGTAATTTCAGGGTTAATATTTTAAATATTTCTTGAAATAATTCTCTTATGCGGTGTTCTTTTTGTTTTATTTCGACAATATCGTCATTTAGTGCTTCAAGTTCGTGAATTTCTCTTAGTTTATCTAATTCGGTCAATATTTCATCATCTGTTTTTTCTTCATCAGAAATATCTACTAATTCTTTTGATGTAAGTGCTTCGATTTGTTTTAATATTTCATCAGTTTCTTTGAAATTTTCTAATGCTTTATCAACGTTTTTACAATTAAAGTGATTTGATAATTCTTCACTTAATTCTTGATTTTTTAAAAGATCGTTCCAGAGAATTATACGTTTATGTTCTTCTTCTATTAATTCTTTTCCAATGTTTCTAAAAAGATGAGGGGTAGTCATATACTAACCCGGGTTTTATGTGTTAATAAATATTAGGTTTTATAGAATTCAAAAACTTTAAATAGTTATTTCTACACAGCATAAGTATGACTAAAAAGGGAGTTTCAAAGAAGAAAAGCAAATCAGTGGTTGTCAAGAAAGGCAACTCTCTAAAAGTAAATGATGTAGACGATTATGCAAATTTAAAACAAAAATTATGGAAATTCATTTACTGGACACCAAGAATATTGTCTATAATCTTTATTCTTTTTTTGGTGTTATTTTCACTTGACGTATTTGAACCAGGATTAACGTTTTGGCAAATATTTGTCGGGTTATTTATGCATAATATTCCTTCTCTAATTTTGTTGGTCGCATTAATTATTTCATGGAAATATGAAATTATCGGTGCTGTCGCTTTTAATTTAGTAGGAATTCTTTATATTATGTGGTTATTTTCGAATATATATTTTGATCATTTTATGATATTAAAAGCTATGATAATTGCAGGGCCTGCTTTTTTAATTGGAATTTTATTTTTAGTTGGCTGGAATAAAAAGAGAAAATGATATAAAACATCAATATTATTTAATTTCTAAGGTGATTTTATGAATAAAGATGAATGTTGTCAGAAGTTTAATCCAAAACCGTGGGACAAAAAAAATTTTGTGTGGAAGAATAAGAGATTTATCAAAGACAAAGTATTTACATTGTTCTATATTCCGATAAATTTTGGTAGCGTGATGGTAAGATTAAATAAAAAAATAGAGACGGCAAATGTAAAAATGTCTGATTTTCTATGCTTGTCAGAATGCACTTCAATGTGGAATATGAATGTTTATTTGGCAGTTGATAAAGAAATTCCTAATGCAGAAAATATTGTTATGAGCGGAAAATTCGTAAGCAAAGTCTATGAAGGCGATTATAAAAATATGGGTACTTGGATTAAAGATTTTCAATCTTTTGCAAAAGAAAAGAAATTAATTTTAGAGAAAACGTATCAGTGGTATACAACGTGTCCAAAGTGTGCTAAAAAGTATGGAAAGAATTATGTTGTGTTTGTAGGAAAGATAAAATAAAATGGTAATAAATAAAGATTGGCATTTAAAACATAAAATGCCCAAAAACGCAAAGTTTGAAGAACGGGTAAGTTGGCACAAGGATCATAATAAAAATTGTTCATGTCATCCTGGTTTTCCTAAAAAGCTAGAAGGCGAAATGAAAAAAAGAAAATTGTCGTGATTTATTTTTAAAAAAATTAAGTCTTTAAGACATGATGACTAAATTATCTAAATGGTTCTGTTTCTTCAAGTACGTTTTGACTTACTAATTGACACAATGAATTATATGCGGTTCTGAAGTTTTTTCCTAATACTAAATATTGAGCTTCTTTTGTTTCGGGGCGTCTTATTTCAAACTTTACTTCTTTTCCTTCTTTTCTTGCCCATAATTTATATCCGTTTTTTACTTTAAAATCAAGAATATCTTCTATTGCTGTTATTTTTTCATCAAACATTTTACCGAAATCAGTTCTTGATGCTTTGTCTAATGCAAGTGTTAAATTTTCTTTTTTTGCATATGTTGTAGACATATTTCTTGTCGGACAATAAATTTGAACTTTTGTAAATCCGTTTTCTTGTGATATTAATATTTCTTTTCCATCGTTTAATGCTACGTCAATTCCTTCGAAATTACTCATTTTTAATTCCCCTAATTAGTATAATTTTGCTAATACTCGTCCAGCATAATTTCCTGCAAAAAAACATCCATATCCAATACCGCTTGAGGCAATTATTTTTTTATTGGATTGTTCATCTGTGATACATTCAATACCACCTATTGCAATATTTAGTCCTAAACCTAATTTTGTATCAAGACCAGATAGTCCGAACATTGGTATTTGACTTTTTTCAAGTGTATATCCTAGTCCTACGCTTGCAATTAAGTTAATTACTGGATTTATTACCCAGTAATTTTTTTGTTTTTTATAAATAGGTGTGTTTATTTTTATTGTTTCTTCATTTATTGATTTTTTATTTTTGTAGTTTTCCATTTTTATCGTTTTTTGAAGAAAGGATGTTTTATTTATAAAAGTTTTGTTTTGTTGCTACTCGTAAGTTGTCTTGATTAATTGAACATTATTTGATAAGAGTATTAATTTGATAAAAGAAAGGTATATAAAGTTATTTGTAAGATGTGTTAAGTATGGATGCAATAAGAGATTTTCAAAAAAGTAGTGAGGAGTATCAGGTGATTAAGCCCTGCATAAAAACTTCTTTGTTATTGCTGCATTCTTTTGGTATGTCAATATTGATATTTCTTATTGGAGCTTGGTTTTTTGTGGGTATTCTTTCTGGTATTATTGGTTTACTTTTTGGTTCTGCCGGAATTCTTGTGATGATTGTTTCTGCTATATTTGTATTTTTCATAATAATGATTATTATTTATCTCTTAAAAAGAGCCACTCTTAATAGAACTGAATATAAATTTTATTCAGACAGAGTAGAATATATAGAAGGGTTTCTTGTAAAGAATAGAAAAACAGTTAATTATGATAAAATAAGTAATATAGGTCAGAGAAAAGGAGTGATTGAAGGTTTATTTGGTTTAGGAACAATATTTATCGATACTCCAGGTTCAAGTCCAAAAGGACATGAAATTTCTATTTCATATTTAGAAAATCCTGATCAGGTTTATGATTGGATTTCAAAAATATCTTCTTCTAAAAAGAAATAAGTTTTTTATATATTTTTGAATATATTAAAATTAGTTTTTTGTATATTGGATATTAAATGCAAGAAGATTTATAAAAGTAATACTAATTATAAATTATATGAAACATATAAAACAAAAAAGTATCTTATTCGTATGCACGGGGAACATTTTTAGAAGTCTTAGTGCCGAATATGCTTTTAAAAAATATTTATCTGATAATAAAATAACCAATTGGAAAGTGGGTTCTGCAGGGATAGTTGCAAAAAAAGAACCAATAGACGCAAAAACACTTCAGGTTCTAAATAAACTTGGAGTAAAAAACATTCATCATAAGCAAAGAAAACTCACAAAGAAACTTCTTAATGAATATGATGTCGTGATTGCTATTGCAAAAAATCATGAGGATTTTATAAAGTCTAAATTAAAACATAAATGTGTTTTGTTGTTTAACGAAGCTGCAATTAATGAGAAAAGTTCTATTTGGGATATAAATGACGAGATTAAAGATTATGCTACTAATAGAAAGGCAGTAGAAAAGAAGATTGAAAAAACTGTGATTTACATTTTTAAAAAAATACCTTCTTTGTTTAAGAATGTCTCTTTGAGATATTATTTGTTCGTGGATTTTATTAATAATATGATTACGCATAGAAACGGCTTTCCTTTTATGATGCTTTATGAAACAAAAAATACTGTTTCTTTTATGTCTATTGATATTCCATCAAAAGAAGACGGGCATATTTTGGTTATACCCAAAAAAAGATATGTTGATTTTTCAGATATACCCAAACCGGTTTTAAATGATTTGATATCTTCTGTTCAGAAAATAGGAATTGCTATAAGTCTTAATCACGGAGGGTATAATGTTCTTTTAAATAACAGCACTGATGCGGGCCAGTATATATTTCATACGCATTTTCATATTATTCCAAGAAATTATAATGATGGGATAAAAATTGAAGAGTGGAGTAATAAAAATTTGTCTCTCAATGATTTTATTAAACTTAATAAAGTGTTGTTAAAACAGATTAAATCTTTAAAATAAAATGTTTAATTTTTTTTATCATTGAAAGCGCAGTCCTTGCAGTTAACAGAATCGCAAACTTTTTTCTTTGGAAGCCATTTTAGGCCCCATTTTTTCATTTCCTGAATTATTCTTATAAAATCTTTTCCGCTATTTGAAAGTTCATACTCACTTTTTATTGGAAATGTTTTTGAGTCAATTGTTTTTATTAGAAGTTCTTCTTTTTCAAGTTCTTTTAATCTAACAGATAATAATTTTGGTGTTATGTTTTTAATTGATTTTTTTATTTCAGAATATCTTACTTTTTTAGGTTGTCTTTTGTATATTTCTAAGAGTATTAGAAGAGTCCATTTCTTGGCTGTAAAATCTAAAACACTTGATACGGTACATTCATCATCCATGATATCTTTAATGATACTCTTTAGTATTTAAATAAGTATCTATTACATACTAAGTATACAAAAGATATCTTTGGGGAGATATCTTCTTGTATTTGTATGGTGGTTTGAATTATGTTTTATATGAAGATGTGTTATATTATTGTGTTTAATATATGTGGTGACTAAAAATGAAAAAAAACAATGGCATAAGAGAAATTATTGAAATTGATGAAGACAAATGCAACGGATGTGCAAAATGCATTCCTAATTGTCCTGAAGGGGCTATGAAAATTATTGACGGAAAGGCAAGACTTATTTCTGATTTATTCTGTGACGGACTTGGTGCATGTGTTGGTCATTGTCCTACCGGCGCAATTACTGTTGTAAAACGAAAAGCAGAGCCGTATGATGAAAAGAAAACTATGGTAAATATTGTAAAAAAAGGAAAGAACACAATAATTGCTCACTTAAAACATCTAAAGGATCATGGAGTTACTGAATATTATAATCAAGCAATTGATTATCTAAAAGAAAATAAATTGCCTATTCCGAATTTTGATGATAACTCAAATAAAATGGCAAATGGAAAAAAAGGAGATGATAATATGGCAAAAAAAGAAAGTACAGAATGCGGATGTCCTGGTGCGAAAACTATGACGTTTGAAAAAGAAGATAAAAAGAGTGAGAAAGCAACAGGAATAAGACCATCAGAACTTAGACAGTGGCCGGTGCAATTGCATTTAGCAAATCCGCAAGCGCCGTATTTTATTAAAAAAGATGTAGTTCTTGCGGCAGACTGTACTGCATTTGCATACGGAGATTTTCATAAAGATTTTTTAAAAGATAAAAGTGTTGTGATTGCGTGTCCGAAACTAGATGACGGACAAGAAGTATATATCGAAAAATTAACTTCGATGATAAAAGATTCAAAAATTAATACATTAACAGTACTTACAATGGAAGTTCCGTGCTGTTTTGGATTAGTAGAAATCGCAAGGCAGGCAAAAGAGAAATCAGGAAAGAAAATTCCGATTAAGTCAGTTGTGCTTGGTCTTCAGGGTTCCATTGTATCAGAAGATTGGGTTTAATTATATTCCATATCTTGATTTGTTTTTATTTACCGGCAAAGCATAGCCGCGTTGCACTTGGCTACCTCTTATGAGGAAACAGTATTCACCAATTAAGTTAGCTCTTTAGAATAAGTGATTTGAATTGGTACAATTATTTATGCAATATAAACAAAGCCGGTAAATAAGAAACACATATCTCACACCAAAAAGCATCCAACTCCGTTAGCCCTACAGGTGAATTTTTTTTATAGAATTTATTTTTAGAAAATTTACTTTAGTAATTCTGCGATATGTTCTTCTGCATCAATAATATCTTTTAATTCGTGCTCTTCGAAAAGTGTGATGTTTTTAAATATTCTTATTTCTTCTGTCAGTTCTATTTCATTTTCTTTTTCATTATGGTGTAATCCAGTAATTATCATTCCAATTGCCATATCACCAACCTTACTTAGCCATTTTTCTGGATTATTATTAATAACTTTTTCCAGGATTATTGCATCACTTTCAATTGATAATAATAACTGGTCGAATTTTTTAAAAATTTCAGAAACTTTATTTGTCCATCCTTCAATTTCTGCTATATGTAAATCATGTAGTCTTTTTAGATATTTTTCTGTTTTGTGGCTTTCTACTAATTTTCTCAGACTATCAGCATACGAGATAATGTTTTTTAGAAGCTCTCTTGCATGAGTTTTATCTTCTTCTGTAGTTAAAGGGGTATGAATATTTATTAGTTCGATAAGTTTATGGATTAATTGAAAAGTATATTTCATATTTTAAGTTATTAGAAATATAGTATATAAATTATTCGTTTATGATTAATATTTTTGTTTAAGAATTATTTAACATCTTCTTCGTGATGTTTGTTTGTTAATATAACTTTATTAGTAACGCCGTATGGGAATTTTGAAACGACTTGTAAGTTTTCAAGATGTTTTATTATTCTGTGAATTTTTACCTTTGATATTCCTGACTGTTTTACAAGTTCTGATTGAGTTAGTTCTCCGTTGTTTTCTTCTAAAATATCAATGATTTTTTTTTCTTCAGGGTTTGTAAGTGTGTCAATCATTCCTTTTTTTAATTCTTTACGTTCTTTTTTTCTAAGTAAACTTAATAGAGATATGCCTGCAAATATAGAAACAATTGCACCAAGTAAAGACAATCCACCAATTATGTATACAGAGACTATCATTCTATCTTCACGAAATTTTCTTTCGGGGAAAGGTAGTCGGTCTGATAAATTGTGTGTATCTGTTGTAATATTTTCGATATTTCTATTTGAAGAGTTGCCAAAGAATACATTGTCAAAGTGATATGCTTCTTCTTGTGAAACTATGTATGGTACGATTTGCATCGTTGAGAAGATTAATGATATCCCGCCGTAGATAAAACAAAGTATCATTACAAAAAAATGCATTTTGTGAGATTTTAAAAATGGATCCATGTGTTAAGTGAATGTGCTTGTTTTTATAATTGTTTTGTCATCTGTTTCAAGTAGTTTCACCTTTTAAAGTTGTGTAGATTAAGGTTTCATTTGGTTTCAAAATGGGTTGTTTCATGTGGTTTCACGAAGGTTATATATGTAGTTTCACATTATTATATTGTAAAAAGGGGAAATATGGTAACATTAAAAACTCAAGAAAATATTATTCTTCGCTTAGAAGATGTCTGGAAAATCTATGATATGGGAGAAGTAGAGGTTCTTGCACTCAGAGGTGTGAACTTAGAAATTAAGCAAGGAGAGTTTGTTGCAATTATTGGTCCTTCAGGTTCTGGAAAAAGTACTCTTATGAATCTTGTCGGCTGTCTTGATTTACCAACAAAAGGTGTGATTTCTCTTGATGGAAAAGATATAAGTAAAATGCGTGAATCCGAACTTGCTCAAATAAGAGGGAAAAAAATCGGTTTTGTTTTTCAGCAATTTAATTTAATACCAACACTTAGCGCAATTGAAAATGTAATGCTTCCTTTAGAGTTTCAAGATGAAGATTCTGATGTTACAAGACAGAAAGCTTTAGAACTTTTGACATTGGTTGGACTAGGAGATAGAATTGATCATTTGCCATCACAATTGTCGGGCGGGCAGATGCAAAGAGTTGCTATTGCTAGATCATTGTCAGTTGACCCTGATATAATATTGGCGGATGAGCCAACAGGAAATCTTGATTCAAAAACAGGAGAGTTCTTTATGGATTTTTTACAGAAAATTCACAAAGAAAAGAAAAAAACAATAATTATAGTTACACACGACCAAAGATTTGCAAAATATGCAGAGAAGGTTGTTCATATTAAGGATGGGAAAGTAGAGAAGGTTGAACATACTAAAAAATAATGTGTGTTGATCTAAAATATGAAAATAAAGAATAACTAAAAAATAAAAAGTGACTAAATAATTAAGTAACAAAAAAATAAAAAGTGACTAAATAATTAAGTAACTAAAAAATAAAACATATCATGATGAATTATTCAAAACAAAAAATGGAAGGTGAATTAATGAAAAATAATATAGGACGAAATAATATTACGGCAAACAATAATGGAGTGTATAAAATACTGTGTTTATTTATCATGGTGTTTATTGCAACGACTTTAACTTTTGCTGCATCAAGTAGCTCAAGTTCTTCAGATGCAAATTCGAAATTAGTCAAAGTTACTTTACTTAGTCAAAGTCCTGACCCTGCAGTCGCAGGAGAAACAGTAGAACTCAGATTTAAAATTGAAAACCTTGGTGGACAAACTGCAAACAATATTGATTTAGAACTTATGCCTAAATTTCCTTTTAATAAAATTCAAGACGAGAATTATGCAACACACATTGATTCTATTTCAGGATATCAACAAGGAGTTGATGCAATTATAGTTAAATATAAAGTGCTTGTAAGTAAAGATGCAATGAAAGGGACTAATACAATTGATTTGAAAGAAACAATGCAAAGCGGACTTTCTCAAACTTCAGATGTAACATCATCTTATGATGTCGAAGTTACAACACGAGAACTTGTTCAAATAGGAAAAATTGACAAATCAATATTAAAACCAGGAGAGGAAACTGAAATTACTTTTACTGTTAGCAATATTGGGAATTCTCCGTTACAAAATATTATTTTTTCATGGAATGAAGAGAATGGATATATCTTGCCTGTATTTTCAGATGATACTAAATATGTGAAATTTTTAGATGTTGGAAAATCTGTAGATGTTACATATACTGTTGTTGCAGGTGTTAATTTGAATCCGGGTTTATATCAATTAAATATTATTGTAAAATTTGATACTGCGAGTGGAAGCACTAGTCAGTTGACTACAAAAACAGGAATTTTTATTGGTGGTCCAACAGATTTTGATGTTACGACTGCGCAAAGTTCTCAAGGGCAAACAACTTTTTCTGTTGCAAATACTGGAAACAATCCTGCAACTGCAGTGACTGTTAGTATTCCAACTCAAGAAGGATTTTCTGTAACTGGTGCAACATCTTCAATTGTTGGAAATTTAGATAAAGGAGATTATACTGTTGTTTCATTTCAGATAAGTTCGTTTGGTGGAATGGCAGGTGCAGGAACAACAGGAACAGGAGTTGGTACTTCAGGAGGTCAAAGAGTTAGAAATATAACTGATTCTCAAAGACAGCAAATGATAGGAAACAACACAAGAAATATGCCTAGTGCAAATAGTGTTAAAGTGCAAATTGATTATACTGACACAACAGGAAAAAGAGTTACATTACAAAAAAATGTTCCATTACAATTGTCGTCTGGAAATATTACTGGTGCTATGGGTTCATTTGCTGGAACTCGTGGACAGATAACAAAATCAACTCCTATTTGGCAAAATCCAATATTTTTAATTATTGCTTGTATTGTTTTAGTAATAGTTTCTTGGAATATGGGAAAATCAAAAGGAAAGAAAATTGCTATTGAATTAAAAGTTAAACAGAAGATACATGATTAATATGAATGTACACGTTCAAAGTCTTTACCAGCCTTTACATATAGTGCAAATAATGGTGTAGATTAGAAGTATTGGTAGAAATTGCTAGTATAAATCTGCATACACAGCCGCGTTGCACTTGGCTGCCTTTTACGAGGAGGCTGTTTGCTGGTTAAGACTTTTGTAGCGGTGCAGAAAAAATGAAATGAATAATAAATAATATGACTGGAAAATAAATAAATAAATGAAAAAATAAATAACCTCATACTTTGGTGAATAAAAAATGAAAATAACAAAATCGCTTCAACTTGCATTTAACATACTAGTTCATAGTAAACTTAGAAGTTGGCTTACTATAATTGGTATTGTTATTGGAGTTGCTGCAGTTGTTGCAATTGTTTCTGTCGGAGACGGAATGCAGCAAAGTATAACAAGCAGACTTAGCGGTCTTGGCGCAGATATTATTACTGTGTCACCTGGTGGTGGACGAGCAAGTTCTGGTTTTAGAGGAGATGTGGGTGGTTCTAGTGGTGGAGGGATGGGTGGTGGAAATATTATCGCATCATCTTCTGTTCAAAAGAATTTAACAAAAATTGATGTCATGGCACTTTCTTCGGTTGAAAATATTCAAGTTGTAACAGGAACTGTTTCTGGAAGAGGTGAAATGTATTATCTTGGACAAAGTACTAATGCTCAAGTTCTAGGAGTTGATCCTGTCGCATGGAATCAAATAACAACATCAACAATGAGTGAAGGAAGAGCACTTGGTCCATCGGATTATAATGCGATAGTTATCGGATACAATGTTGCAACAAAAACTTTCAAACAATTGATATTACTTAATTCTGTTTTAACCATTGAAGGAAAAGCTTTCAAAGTTGTTGGTATATTAAAAGAAGGAGGAAATTCCGGTCAGGATGATTCAAGAATTCTTATGCCCATTGATGCTGCAAGAGAAACTTTGGATGATGTTGGGACGAATAGTTTCTCATCTATTACCATAAAAGCAAAAAGTCCAGATTATGTTGATCAAATTATGATTGATGCAGATAATAAACTTGCAATTTCAAGACACGTTGTTTCAAAAAAAGATTATAGACTTACTTCTGCAAAAGCAATGCAAGAACAAATTAGTAGTATTACTGCTACATTAACTTTATTTTTAGGCGCGATTGCTGCGATATCATTACTTGTTGGTGCGGTAGGAATTGCAAATACTATGTTTACTTCTGTGCTTGAAAAGACAAAAGAAATCGGAATTATGAAAGCAATTGGTGCGAAAAATAAAGATATAATGTTAATATTTATATTTAATGCTGCAATGGTTGGAATGGTTGGCGGAATTTTAGGAATTTTATTTGGTAGTTTTTTATCTTTTATGATTCCTAGTTTAGGTGTTAGACTATTAGGACAAAGTGCTATAACAACTGTAATTGCACCTTCATTATTAATTGAAGCATTACTTGTTTCTGTAATAATTGGAGTAGTTGCTGGCGCTGTGCCTGCGTATCGTGCATCCAAATTAAAACCTGTTGATGCTTTGCGATATGAATGAGCAAAGCTAGGAACGAAGTGATATGGATTAAGATACGAATAGTATTTTGATGCAAGGAACGTAGTGACTGTGCACTTAGGTATGAATAGTGATTATTCAAATATCCTTAAAATAAAATCAAGAAAGTCTAGGATTTTATCATAAATAAATAAAAATATTTTATAAAATATGTTTTTTTCTTCTTTTTTTATGATGGTAGGAGTTGCATTTTGATAATCTTCTGCGTATGTGACATTGTTTATTTTTGAATCGTTTGTGATTATTATGTCGTTATTATATTCATCAGAATTGTTTGAAACTTTATTATTTAGTATTTCATCTTCATGTTCTGTTTTGGAATTTTCGTGGTAATTAGTATCTTCTGATTCTTGTACTTCGTCTTTTTGAATTTCTGAAATTTGTGATTCGTTACTTATTTCTATTGTAGGTTCTATTATATTTTCTTTTTTTGAATCGCTTTCTATGTATTCGTATGCACCTAAGTCCCATAAATCATCTTTGCCTCTGACGTTTCCATCCGGGTCAATGTTATCATATCCTTCCTGTAATTGTAAACCGGAAATAGGCAAGGGTTCTTTTAGGTGATAATTCATGTTATCTATATCAACGAATGGATTGCCTGACGAATCGCTTATTTTTGCGTAACTTGCGTCATGCATTATTGTCTCGTGTTCTGATGATGTGAATGCATATGCTGATGTACAGTCACTAAAATAATTATAATCGTGAGTAACTCCTTCAAACACAATAGTTCTGTCATAACTTTCGGTATAATCACAAAAGAAAATATTATTGTATGCGAAATTATGAGTTCCTGCGTTATAGAATGTTATCTTGTGGGATTTTCCTCTTGTAAAAACATTGTTGTACACTTTAACATAATCAATTTGGTCTATAAAATTATCCGTGACAATTGCACTTTCTCCGTCAAATATGTTTCCGTATATGTCCCAGTGATTTGAAAATCCTGAACCACTTACGATACAACCCGTTCCTTCTATATTTTTGAAAATATTATTTCTTACTGTTAAATCTGTTACTCCTCTTGCCTGAATTCCTTCGCTATGCCAGTCAGGTGTGCTTTTAGTGTCTGAAAATATACTGTCTTCAATCAAAATTTTTGATGCTTTAATCATGTGAATTGGAACACCAAAAAAATCATGGAAATAAGAATTTTTAACTTCTAGATTTTGAACATTATCAGGCGCATATATTCCTTCAGTGTGAATAACTTTATTCTTTGCAGTTATTTCTGTATATTGTATAATAATATCTGTAACTTCTGATAGTGTGATGCCTGAATTTTTGTCATTATTTGCAGTTATTATAAATCCATATCCTGATATTTTGTCATCTCTTTTTACTCCGTCTAAAATATAATGGCCTGTCTGAAATTCTATTTTTTCAAAGTTTGCAGAATTTTTTCCGTAATTATTTGACCATCCTTGTGATGTTCCATGTTTATCATTTGTTGCTTTTTTAATTATTATATTAGTGTCTCCAGATTCAGGGGTATTAAATATAATATTTCCCGGATAATTTCCGTCTGCAATGTAGTATGTTGCTCCTCTTTCTAATGCAAAAGGTATGTCGGTAAATGCATTATTCCAATCCGAGCCGTCGTTTAAACCCTGTGCATTTGTTCTGATGTAATACTGATTTTCTGAGAATGCTATTACTGATAGTAGTGTGAGAAAAAGAAGTGTTATAAAATAAATGTGAAATATTTTTGTTTTCATACTACCTTTATATTAATCTGATATTTAAATATTGTGACTCTATTTTTTAAACAATGATCCTAGCAATAAGAAAAAAAGCTAGGAATTATGTTTTTTTTGTATTGAAAATAGGAAATATGCACATACTATTACAACGAGAGCTGAAATAATAATTGCAAAAAGCCAACTTGGTTTTGGAGAAGTTGAAACACTATTTCCAGTAACTAAATTACTTTCCTTTGAAGATGGATTTGTTGTTGTATCCATTTTATTTTCATTTGAATCCTGATTTATATTATCAGTAGATATTCTTGTTATATCTTCTGATATTGTACTTGGTTCAATTGGTTTTTTTAATGGCGTATTTGAAATAATTTCTTCTTTTTTAGTTTCATTTTGTTTTGTTGTTGTGATATTTGAAATGTAACTGAAAGCAGAGCCTCCTCTTGAGTGAGATCCACCACCATTATTGCCGCCACTTGCCTGTGGTGGGACTACAGGTGTATATGCGGCAAATGTCGTAAGATGGAATGACCATATAACTAAATCGTTTCCTGAATCTATGTAACACTCTCTTATATTTAATATATCAATATTTGTAGGATAAGTTTCATTGTCACATTTAGTTGTTATTTCTTTTAATGTTGTCCCCATTCCATATGCTGCTTTTTTATTGCTCATATTGCCAATAATAATACGAATCGGGTTTGAAAAATTTAATCCTGAATTTTCATTTCCTAAATTAATAACTATGTTTGGGGTTGCATCCCCCACATTATAATTTTCTGAGTGTTTTAAAGTTGGCAATGAAAATTTGCCATCCCAATTCAATTCTCCAGTAATAGTTGTGTTTGAAAAAATATATACACTATAATTATATGGATTCATTAAACCTTCTCTATTTAATGTAATATTATTTACTAAATATATAGTTGAATTTTCATCTTTTAAATCAGTCAAAATTAAATTAATTTCTTTATAGTCATCAATTTCTTTTGGGATAAATACTTTAGTCAAGTTATTATTACTTTTATTTATGTATAATTCGTCAGTATCATTTTCTATAATTTCTGTATCATTTAAGGCACATTGTCTTGTTAGTGGAACTACACTAACGTTTCTTATTTTTGAACCATTATTTCCAGAAGAATCTCTTGCCCTATAAGTAATAATATAATTTCCAATAACTGATGTGTTAACAAAACCAGATATAGTAACATTAATAATTCCATCAATATTATCAGTTGCATTCGCACTAAGTTCAATGTAATTGGAATTAACTTTAATAGTAACATTTGCCGCACCATTTATTTTTACTATAGGTCTAGTTGTGTCAGGTACAATTGAAGAATTAATTACATTAACTGTTCTAATTACGGGTGTTGCATTATTACCTACTAAATCTTGTGCATTATAAAAAATATTGTAAACTCCAACTTTTGAAGTGTTAACAAAACCAGATATCGTAACATTAACAACTCCGTCAATATTATCAGTAGCACTAGCACCAAGTTCAACATAAGGTGTATTAATTTCAATAGAAATATTTGTTGAACCATTTATTGTAATTATTGGTTTAGTTGTGTCAGGTACAATTGAAGAATTAATTACATTAACTGTTCTAATTACGGGTGTTGCATTATTACCAGATGAATCTTGTGCATTATAAGTAATAAAGTAAGTTCCAACTTTTGAAGTGTTAACAAAACCTGAAATATCAACAGTTACCACAGGATCAATATTATCAGTTGCATATGCATCAAGTTCAACATAAGGTGTATTAATTTGAAGATTAATGTTTGATGGTCCATATAATGTAATTACTGGAGAAGTAATATCTGAAACCCAAACAACATTAACAGTTCTAATTACTTGTGCAACATTTCCAGACGAATCTTGTGCTGTATAAGTAACTTCATAAGTTCCAACAGTATATGTGTCAACTAAATCAGCACCGGTGACTACTACATTAACAGGTCCGTCAACATCATCAATTGCAGTTGCCCAAAGTTCTACATAGAAGGGAGTGCCAAGGTCAACAGAAACATTTGACTCTCCGTTTAATGTAATTATCGGAGGTGTAGTATCTGGAATTATTGATGGGTCTGGTGATGTAAAAATATTTGACGAATATGTAAATCCAACACTATTTGAATCAAAACCAGTTCCTTTACATTGCCACGTTTCACCGATACTTATTTCATTTGATACTATTTTTTGATTTAAGTTATTATCGTAAAGTGCAACAATCTGTTCATGTGATAATGCATAATCATAAATTCTTACTTCATCAATTGATCCGTTAAATATTTTTGAATCCATTGGAGCTTTACCAATGTAAAGATTTCCAAGTCCGTTTCCCGGTTTTCCAGAGATTGTTTTATTGTCTACAAGAACACCATCTAGGTATAAAAATCCAGTTGATTGATTGAATCCAACAACAACATGATGCCAATTTGTATCATAAGTGCTGTGAAAACCTGAAAGAAAAGGAATTTCATCTGTTCCATTGAATAATTTAAAATCTGCTCTTCCGTTTATACTAAGAAGTATGAAAACTCCATCACTGAAGAAATTTCCACTTTTTTCCATCAGTCCTCCGTCAACATTCGGGTTTGCATTTCTAAACCATAAGCTTGTAGTAAAATCAGAAGTTGGACTAATATCAATTGGAGAAATGTCAATTCCATCACCTAATTCTCCGGTGAAATCCATTGCGTCGCCAGATATTCCGTCGTTTACAATCATGGGTGAGCCCTGTGCGTTGTTATTATTTCCTGAATAATCAAAAAGAGCATTCCCTACACCGCCGTCGAAAGGAAGGTACAAAACCGTAAGAGGAGCTCCGTTTTTGTACCAAGACAATGCTGCTGACGTTGTTTGGCCTCCTAAGCTGTAGCCGCAAACTAAATCTCCCGAAGTAGTATTTTGCAAACTCAAACTTGCGAGTGTAGGGGATGCGAATGATGTGTGGGTAATAATGATGATATTAAATAGGATTATCATTGTAATGAAATCTTTTTTTATGGTTCCGTTGTATTCGTTTTTGTATTCATTCATGTTTATCCCCCCAATCTATCGTAATATCAACACACCTAGAATCTTCTTAAGAATTCTTATACAAATAGTTATCAATCCATATAAATTTATTTTTGATAATTTACATCATTCGGACAATTAATTATAAAGAAATAATTTGGGGTGATATTATATTTTAGAAGATTTGTCTTTAGGACAATATAAAAGGTCAGCAAATTCTTGGCACAATATTTCCTGTTGGTTTGTGGATTAGTTTTTTTCCGAATTTGGTTTGGCAAACAACATCGTGTCCATTTGTTTTATCTGTAATGTGGCCGATTATTGATGCTTCCTCATTGAATTTTTTTAGAATTGTTACAACTTTTTTAACATTTTCTTTGTCGCAGACACAAATGAATCGTCCTTCACACGCTAAATCGTATAAGTTTATTCCTAAGAATTCTACACTTCTTTTTACTCCTTCTTTTATTGGAATATTTTCTTCAAAAATTAGTGCGCTAACTTTATTTTTTTCGCAAATTTCGTTTAATATTGCTGAAAGTCCGCCACGAGTGATGTCTTTTGCTTGTTTAATTAATGTTTTTA
>JBAZVA010000018.1:0-3840 GCA_041661165.1 Candidatus Woesearchaeota archaeon
AAAGACTGCAAGATTCGCTGGAGAAACAGTAAGTGTTCCAACAACTATTATTGAATGTCCACCACTTCGAATTTATTCTGTTAGATTTTACACAAAAGATTCTTATGGAACAAAAGTTGCAAAAGATATTTTAAATTTAAAATTTGATAAAGAACTTTCACGTACTGTAATTTTACCAAAAGAAAAACATGATTCTGTAGATAAAGAAGATATTTCAAAATATTCAGATATTAGAGTTTTAGTTTATACTCAACCTGGAGTAACTTGTGTCGGTCAGAAAAAACCACAAATATTCGAAGTTGCACTTGGTGGAAGCATGGATGAAAAGTTTAAGTTTGTAAAAGATAATTTTGATAAAGAAATTAAATTATCTGATGTGTTTAAAGAAGGGGAATATGTTGATGTTACTTCTGTAACAACTGGAAAAGGAGTTGCAGGTCCTATGAAAAGATTTGGTATTGGAAGAAAAAGTCACAAATCAGAAAAAGGAACAAGAAGACCAGGTTGTATTTGTGCTTCATGGAAAGGGCATGCTCATATAATGTACAGAACTGCGCAAGCAGGTAAAATGGGATATCATACTAGACTTGTTAGAAATTTAAAAATTATGAAGATTTCTGATAATATTTCAGAAATTGCTAATGCTGGTGGTCATAATCATTATGGTGTTGTAAGAAATACTTACTTACTGTTAAAAGGTTCAGTACCGGGTCCACAGAAAAGATTAATTAGAATAAATACTCCAATAAGACCTTCAAGATTACATAATCCACAACCTGTTAAATTAGAATATGTGAGTGTAGATTCAAAACAATAAAAATGATATAATCCGATGATGATGTTATTCCCAGCTGACGTGAAAACGCGTGATGAACGGAAGTAACTGCTGAGTGTTATTCAATATTAATAAAAAATTAATAAAAATTGAAGAATAAAATTAATAAAAATAAAAAAAATAAATCAAGGAATACAAAATGGCAAAAAAAGCAAACGTGTACAAAGACGATGGAGAAAAAGTAAGTTCAATTACTTTACCAGATGTTTTTGATGAATTCGTAAGAAAGGATTTAATTTCACGTGCTGTACTTGCTGTGAGTGCAAATTCAAGACAGAAATATGGTGCTGCCCCTTTAGCTGGTAAAAGGCATAGTGTTGATGTTAAGAAGAGAAGAAGAGATTACAAAACTTGTTATGGTCATGGTATGTCAAGAGTTCCAAGAAAAGTATTGTCAAGATCTGGAACTAGATTTAGTTGGGTATCTGCTTTTGCCCCGGGAACTTGGGGAGGACGAAATGCTCATCCACCAAAATCTCAAAAGAACTGGGAACAGAAAATTAATATTAAAGAAAGAAGACTTGCGATAAGAAGTGCAATTGCTGCAACTTCTGATAAAGAAATTGTTTCTGCAAGAGGTCATAAGTTTCAAGAAGTTACTTGTATACTTGATGATGCTTGTGAAAATATTGAAAAAACTAAAGATGTATTATTATTATTAGAAAAATTAGGTTTTACTGAAGAATTAGAAAGAATTGAAGGAAGACAAATAAGAGCAGGAAAAGGAAAACTTAGAGGAAGAAAATATAAATCTAAAACAGGTCCTTTGATTGTTGTTTCAAAAAATTGTCCCTTGGCAAAGTCAGCAGCTAATATTGTTGGTGTTGATGTTGTTACTGTAAATTTCCTTAATGCGGCAAAATTAGCACCTGGGTGTATGCCTGGAAGATTAACTCTTTGGACTAAAGGAGCAATCGAAAAATTAAAAGACGGGCTTTTTGCATAAATTGTGATTAACATGGATCCATACAAAGTTATAATAAAACCATTATCGACGGAAAAGTCTCTTAGAATGATGGAAGCTGAAAATAAGTTGATGTTTTTAATATCAAAAGATGCAACAAAGGCAGATGTAAAAGCAGCAATATTAAAACTTTACAATATGACTTGTCTTAAAGTTAATACTTATCATACGGTTACTGGTCAAAAAAGAGCTTATGTAAAATTAAAAGAACCAGCAATTGATTTAGCAACTAAATTAGGATTAATGTAATTATTGAGATGAATTTATGGGTAAAAATTTAAAACAACAGGCAAGAGGAAGAGGAGGACCAAAATATATATCACTTGGTTTTAGAAGTCTTGCTCAGGCTAGACATGTCCCAGTTGATTTTTCAGAAGAAGGAATAGTTGTTGATATTGTAAAATGTTCAAATCATTATGCTCCATTAGTTGTTGTAAATTATCCATCAGGTGTAAATTATAATATTGCATGTGAAGGAGTTTATGTAGGACAAAAAATTTTAAATAATAAAAATGAACACGTTGTTGGAAATACTTTAAGATTAAGCGACATTGCTGAAGGAACTGATATTACAAATATAGAATCAATGCCAGGAGATGGTGGAAAGTTTGTAAGATGTCCAGGAACTTTTGCAAAATTACAAGTTAAAGATACTACAGGGGCAACTGTTATTATGCCTTCAAAAAAATTAAAGAAATTTGATTTAGGATGCAGAGCAACTATTGGTATTGTTGCTGGAAGCGGAAGAAAAGAAAAACCTTTGATGAAAGCTGGTGTTAATTATCATAGACATAGAGCGATGCATAAAGTTTATCCAATTATGAGTGGTTCTGCACAAAATGCAGTTGATCATCCATTTGGAAACAAACGTACTTCAAGAAAGAGTCATGCAAAACCTGCACCTCATAATGCTCCACCTGGAAGAAATGTTGGTATGATTAGACCAAGTAGAACAGGAAGAAAAACTAAATAAATGAATTAAAAAGATAATGATAATGAAAATTATATTATGATGTGATTTAATATGGCAAAAAAAGAATTTACATATCGAGGAAAAACAGTGGCTGACATGCAAGGTTTGTCGGAAACTGAATTTATGAAACTTATTACTGCAAGAGAAAGAAGAACAATTAAAAGAGGATATAATCCTTCCGGAAAACTTACGCTTTTAAAAATTCAAAAAAAGAAAGTTGCAAAAACAAGATCAAGAGAAGTTGTTATTACTCCTAATATGATTGGAAAAACTATTAGTGTTCATAGAGGAAATTCATATACTGAACTTTCAATATTTGAAGATATGATAGGACATAGACTTGGTGAATTTGTTATGTGTAATAAAAAAGTTACTCATGGTAAAGCAGGACTTGGTTCAACAGGTGGATCAAAAACAGAAACTAGAAAATAAAATAAATGATGATACAAGGTTAAAAATATGGTTTACAAATACGCGCTTCAGGATTATGACAAAGAAAAGATGGCAAGATGTCTTGGTTTATCTTTGAAAGGAATGTCAATGAAGGATGCGCATCAAATTGGACAGCATATTAAAGGGAAAAATACTAAATTAGTGCTTAAAGAACTTGATGATGCAATTAATTTTAAAAGAGCAATTCCATATACAAGATATAATAGCGGACTTGGACATCAGAAAGGAAAGGTTGGTCCTGGAAGATATCCTATTAAGGGTTGTGAAATATTTGTAAAATTAGTGAAGAGCGTTGTATCGAATGCAAATGAGAAAAATTTAAACGTTGATAATTTAATTATAAAACATGTTTGTGTTCAAACTGGTCCAAGTGATTATCATCATGGAAGACAAGGTTCAAGATCAGTAAAACAGTGTCATGTAGAAATTGCTGTTTGTGAAGAAGAGCAAAAAGTACTTGATGATAAAAAAATTAAAAAAGATTCAAAAAAAGGTAAAAATTCAAAAACTAAGAAAGAGGATGCTGAATAATGATTGAGAGAAAAATACTTGCATCAAAACTTAAAAATTTCCTTGTAGATGATTACATAAAAGGAATGATGAAAGGTTCAGAGT
>JBAZVA010000018.1:3850-22547 GCA_041661165.1 Candidatus Woesearchaeota archaeon
GATATTATTAAAACTCCTTTGGGGGATAAAGTTGTTATTTTTTCAAGCAGACCAGGAATTATTATTGGAAGAAAAGGTGCAAATATTAAAGCGCTTACTTTAGATTTAAGAGATAAATTCAAGCTTAATAATCCACAGATTGAAATTGCAGAAATAACAGAGCCTCTTATGGATGCAAATGTTGTTTCAGAAAAAATAGTATCTTCACTTGAAAGATTTGGAATTGCAAGATTTAAAGGAATAATGCACAAAGTAATGACTGAAGTTATGAATGCTGGTGCACTTGGAGTAGAAATAAGAATTTCAGGAAAAGTTCCTTCATCAAGAGCAAAAGCGTGGAAATTACTTTCCGGATATATGAAGAAAAATGGAGATGTTTCCATAAGTGGAGTTGTAAGATCTTCAATGCAAGCATGTCTTAAAACTGGAGTCGTAGGAGTACAAGTAAGAATTATGCCAAGAGGATTAGTACTTCCAGATACAATAACAATACATAGTGATGACGATTTAAAGAATTTTAAACAAGATAAAGTTGTAGAAGTTTCTTTGGGAGAATCTGAGGTAGTAAGTGCTGCATCAGAAGATTTGGAAGAAAAAAAACCTAAGAAAAAACAATCAAAAAAGAAAGTTGACGGAACAGATTTAGAAAGCGATTCAACTGTAAATGAATAAAGGTAACAATCATGGCAAAGCTTAAAGTAAAAGAATTGGGAAAATTGTCTGACGATGAATTAGCAAAAAAGCTTGTGTCATTAAAAGAAGAATTAATCAAAGTTAGCGTAATTACTAATCAAGAAAAAAATACTGCGATGCTTGCAAAAAATATTAAAAGAAATATTGCAAGAATCTTAACTGTAAAGAGATTAAGGGAGATTTATACTAAATGAGTAAGATATGTACTACTTGCGGTCTACCGGAAGAACTTTGTGTATGTGAATATATCGCAAAGGCAGATCAGGAGATTACGGTTTCAATTGTTAGACGAAAATTTGGTAAAAAATATACGATTATCACAGGACTTGATGGTAAGCAAATTAACCTTAAGGAGTTATCGAAAAGCCTCAAAGAAATGCTTGCATGCGGAGGTTGCATAAAAGATAATGTCCTTGAATTTCAAGGTGATCATAAACTTAAAGTAAGAGAAGTTTTGATTCAAAACGGTTTTGCGCCGGAGACAATCAAGATAAAGGATGAATCACAAGGCAAATGATGAAAAAAATCAATGTCATTGGATCAGTAATCGAGATTATTGATTCGAATAATACCTCGTTTATCGGACTTAAATGTTCGGTGATTGACGAAACAAAAAAAATGTTCGTTGTCGGTGTTGGCGGGAAAGAAAAAAAAATTATTAAAAATAGTGTCGTTGTAAAAAAAGTCGACGATGGAACTGTAATTGATTGTAAAAAAATAAGTAATGATTTAATATCACGATTAAAACAAAAAGAAAAAAGAAAATAAAAACACAAAGAATAAATATTCAAGATGAAAAATAAAAAATAGGAGATAAATTATGGAAACTAAAAATACTGACGCACGAAATATTGGTCTTGATGTAGTTCCACCTAAAAAAACGTGTGATGATAGTCATTGTGCTTTTCACGGAACTCTTCCAGTAAGAGGGTACGTATTTGAAGGTATTGTTGTTAGTGCAAAAGTTCCAAAAACATTAACTGTATCTTGGGAAAGAAAGGTGTTTATTAAAAAGTACGAGAGATATATGAAAAAAAGAACGAAAGTAAGAGTACATTGTCCTCCTTGTTTTGAAGTTAAAGAGGGAGATTCGATTAAGATTGCAGAATGTAGACCAATAAGTAAGACAAAACAATTTGTTGTTGTCGAAAAAATAGAAAATAAAAATTAATAATTATATGACGAGAGATCCAACATGAAATCAATCAAAGCAACTAATACAAGACCATTACCATATGGTGCACACATGAATACGTGTGATAATAGTGGTGCAAAAATTGTAAAAGTTTTCGCAGTTATTGGACATAAAACAAGAAAAGGAAGAATCCAGGCTTGTGGTATTGGAGACGAAATTGTTTGTGTTGTAAAAAAAGGAAAACCTGATATGAGAAGAACAGTTGTTCGTGCTGTTATTGTGAGACAGAAAAAAGAATTCAGAAGAGCAGATGGAACAAGAGTTCAATTTGAAGATAATGCTTGTATTATATTAAAAGATGACAAGGGAAATCCAAAAGGAACAATTTTGAAAGGTCCGATTGCAAAAGAAATTGCTGAAAGATGGCCTGCAGTTGCAAAAATTGCAAGTATAATATTATAATTAACATTGAATCAATGAAGTAATTAATAACAATAAAATAATGGAATGATAAAAATGGATAAAGAATTTTCAACATCATGGAGAACGAGCGTTCAACCGAGAAAACAAAGAAAGTTTAGATATAATGCTCCGACTAATATTAGACGTGTTATGCTAAGTGCTCATCTTGATAAAACTTTATCTGAAAAATATCAAAAAAGAAGTTTTCCTTTAAGAAAAGGAGATACTGTGAAGATTGTTAGAGGAGATTTTAAGAAAAAAGAAGGGATTATTGAACGGGTTGATTTGAAAAAACTTAAAATCTTTGTTTCGGGTTGCGATGTTACGAGAGTAAGTGGGCAGAAATCTAAAGTTGCAATTGATCCATCAAATGTTGTAATTATATCATTAAAATTGGATGATAAAAAAAGAAAAGACGCAGTATCAAGACAGGCATCCGCTGCTGTTAAGAAAGAAAATTGAGGTTATGTTATGGTTAAAAATCATATAAAAAGAATCACTGCACCGACATCTTGGCCAATAAGACGAAAGAATAATGTTTTTATTGCAAAGCCAAACGCTGGAGCACACAGTATTCAGAATGGTACTTCATTATTAACTTTTTTCAAAGAAATATTAAATGTTTGTAAAACTTCCAAAGAAGTATCAAATGTAATTAATTTGAAAGGAGTTTTGGTTAATGGTAAAAAAGTTTTAGACAAGCATTATAACGTAGGTCTTTATGATGTTGTAAAAGTTGAAGCAACTGGAGAAGAATTTAGAATTTATTTTGATTCTTTTGGAAAATTAGCAGTATGTGCTGCAGATAATGTTTCATTAATTCCTTCAAAGATAATTAAAAAAACAGTTATTAAGGGAGGAAAAGTACAAATAAATTGTTCAAATGGAATAAATATAATTGTTATTG
The DNA here is from genome assembly GCA_041661165.1 of Candidatus Woesearchaeota archaeon. Classification (GTDB taxonomy): domain Archaea; phylum Nanobdellota; class Nanobdellia; order Woesearchaeales; family JBAZVA01; genus JBAZVA01. The sequence goes on from JBAZVA010000018.1 coordinate 7,048, forward strand.
ATTCAAAATATGTTATTGGTGATACTTTGCTTTTCGAAGTTCCAAAATTAAAAATTAAAGAACACATAAAATTAGAGAAAGGAGCTTTTGTTCAGATTGTTGAAGGAAAATATAGAGGATTAAAAGGAGATGTTTCTGATTTAATTAGATATTCAGGTTCAGCAAATAATGATTTAATTACTATTGTAACTAGTGATGGAAAAGAAGTTTCCACATTAAAGTCATACGCATTCGTACTAGGTAAGAAGAAACCAGTGATTGCATTAGGTGAGTAAAGATACAATGTCAAACAAAGAAAACGTTATGAGAAATATTAGAATTGGAAAGGTAACTCTAAATCTAGGTGCAGGAAAAGATATTCCAAAACTAGAAAAGGGACAAAAACTTTTCAAAATTTTAACGGGTGTTGATTCAGTTAAGACTATTACTCATAAAAGAATTCAGCAATGGGGACTTAGACCGGGACTTCCTATAGGTTGTAAAGTTACACTTAGAGGAGAAGAGGCAAAAGAATTGATTATGAGATTGCTTACTGCAAAAGATTTTACTTTGTCTGAAAGAAGTTTTGATAATGAAGGAAATTTTGCTTTTGGAATTCATGAATACATTGAGATTGCAAATTTTGATTATATCCCAGAAATAGGACTTTTAGGTTTTGAAGTATGTGTTTCACTTGAGAGACCGGGTTTTAGAGTTAAAAAGAGAAGAATGAAGCAAGCTAAAGTTGGGAAAAAGCATAGAATATCAAAACAAGATTCTATTGAATTTGCAAAGTTAAATTTATCAGTTAAGATTAAAGAGGAATTAGTATGACCACAAAAGACTGGAAAAAACAATTGAAGATACTAAGTGTCAAACCGCCAAAGATGAATAAGTATATCAAGCATAATGGTAAAAAAGTAAGATCGTGTGGTATTGATTTACATCATTGTATTAAGTGCGGAAGAACTGGTGGGCATATTTCAAAATATGGATTGCATATGTGTAGACTTTGTTTTAGAGATTATGCTGTTAAAATGGGATTTAAGAAATACTCTTAAGGTGAATGAAAATGTTGAATGATAGTTTAGCGGTTGCATTGTCGAAGATATTTAATGCTTCAAAGATTGGAATGGGTGAGATTTTAATAAATCCTATGTCAAAGCAAATAATGGTAGTGCTTACAATTTTAAAAGATGAAGGTTACGTTGGCGATCTTGAGAAAATTAACGAGAATAGAGGAGGAGTTTACAAATTGCATTTGCTTGGTAATGTGAATAAATGCGGAGTTGTAAAACCACGACACAGTGTTAAAGTTTCAACGTATGAAAAGTTTGAAAAAAGATTTTTAATTGCGAAAGATTTTGGTGTATTAATTGTTTCAACTTCAAAAGGTATGATGACTCATATTAAAGCTAAGAAAGAAGGTCTTGGTGGAAGTATCATCGCTTATTGTTATTAATGAAATGAATTTATGAATATTATAATTAAAGGATGCTAATATGGTTGATAAAAAAGAAAAAAGTGTTGAAGAAGTGCAGATTCCTGCTGGAGTTACTATTACAATAGATGCAAAATCTTTTGTAAAAGCAATTGGTCCGAAAGGAGAAGCAAAAAAACAACTTAGAAGTGTTGATATTAGTTTTGTTGTAAAAGGAAATGTTGTTGAAATAATTTCAAAAAAATCTTCAAGAAAAGAATTGAAAGTTTTATATGCGTTCGTTGCTCACGTTAAAAATTTAATTAAAGGAGTTACAAAAGGTTTTGTTTACAAATTAAAAGTGTGTTCGGGGCATTTTCCAATAACTGCTGCTGTTAAAGGTAATGAATTTATTGTTAAAAATTTATTTGGTGAGGCTCTTCCAAGAGTACTTAAGATAAAAGAAGGAGTAAAAGTTACTGTTACTGCTGCAATAGTGGAAGTAACTGGAACTAATTTAGAAATTGTTAGTCAGGTAAGTGCAGATATTGAAAATCTTGTTAGAAGAACTGATTATGATAGACGTGTATTTCAAGATGGAATATATATAACGGATAAAGACGGAGATTTAATGTAATAATTATTGGTGTAACAATGAATAAAGAACTACTAAAAGCAAGAAAGACAATAAAGTCAAAGAAGCCAAAGTTTGTAAGAACTGATATTCATAAAAATATTGGCCTTGAAGCTAAATGGAGAAAACCAAGCGGATGGCAGAATAAAGTAAGATTACAAAAGAGAGGAAAGCTTAGACGTGTTGAAGTTGGATGGGGTAGCCCAAAAGAAGTAAAAGGACTTTCACGTGAAGGATTATCTTTTGTCAATGTTTGTACTGTTGAAATGCTAAAAACAATTTTACCAAAAGAACAAATTGTTGTTGTTTCCTCTACTATTGGAAACAGAAAAAGATTATTGATATTAGAAGAAGCAAAGAAATTAGGACTTAAAGTTTTCAATTTTTTAAATGTCGATAAAAAAATAGATTCCATAAATAAAACTTTGGAAGAAAGTAAGAAGAATTCCGAAATTGCAAAAAAGAGAGTAGAAGAGAGATTGAAAAAATCTGCTTCTAAACCTGATAAAAGTAAAAAAGGTAAAGAAGATAAAAAAGATGATAAAGTAGATTCAACAGAAGATGATAAAACAGCAAAGAAAAAAGAATATGATAAAAATTTAATAAGAAATGACTAAATGTGTGATATGATATGAATCTAAATTTACAAAAAAGACTTGCTGCAAAGGTTTGTGGTAGATCTCAAAAGAAAGTAACAATTAATATCCTTAGATATGATGATGTTAAAGAAGCAATTACAAAATCTGATATTCGTTCTCTTATTTCTGATGGAGCAATAACTATCGGACACGATAAAGGTATTTCAAGATTTAGAGCAAAAGCAAGAGCTGTTCAAAGAAGAAAGAACAAACAAAAAGGAGAAGGAAGAAAGAAAGGTAAAATTGGTGCGAGAATTGATTTTAAGTCTAATTGGGTTGCAAGAATAAGAAGTCAAAGAGAATTTGTGCGTTCAATTAAAGATAGATTAGATCACGATGTTTTTAGAAGTTTACTTTCAAAAATTAAAGGTGGATATTTTCGTTCAATTAGACACATGAAACTTTATCTTGAAGAGCATAAGTTGTTCAATGCGAAAAAATAATTTAATGAAAGTAATAATATGAAGTAATAATGTTAATATGATGTGAAACAAAATGGTAAAAAGTAAAATAAATGGTAATTACACTGTACCCTTAAGAAGAAAGAGAGAGAAAAAAACTAATTATAAAAAGAGACTTTCTTATATAAAAAGTGGTCTTACTAGATTGGTTATTAGATCAACTTCGCAGAATTATATTGTTCAGTTAGTTAATTATTCAGATAATGGAGATAATGTTTTGTCTTCTGTTGATGTTTCTTCCCTTAGAAAAATAGGATGGAAATATTTTACTGGAAATACTACTAGCGCATATCTTTTCGGATTACTTTTAGCTAAAAATAAAACATCTGAAGTAACTGATGAAGTTATTGTAGATTTTGGACTTACTCATGTTCTTTCAAAATCAAAATTATATGCAGTTGTAAAAGGAGCAATTGATGGCGGACTTAATGTCCTTGTTAGTGAGGAAATGTTGCCAAGCGAAGACAGAATATCCGGTGCTCATGTAGTAGATTATGCAAAATCTCTTTCAAAAGAAGATTATGAAAAACAATTTTCAAGATTAGTTAAAAATGGCGTAAAACCTGAAAACATGACAAATGATTTTTTAGCGATTAAGAAAAAAATACTAGGTGCTTAAATAATGAAACCAAATAAAGGAAGACCACAAGGAAGATCTGGCGGAAAGAAATTCGGAAAGTCTCAAGCAAGATACCCTAAAGCAGGAGTAGCTGGTGTAAAAGGCGGAGTTGTAGAAACTACGGATGGAATTGTTACACAAAAAGACGAGTTAGAAGTACTGGCAATGTCTAGAGAAGCAAGAGCAGCATCTGAAGCAAGAGAAAAGTGGCAACCAAAAACGGAACTTGGAAGAAAAGTAAAGAGTGGAGAAATTACTGATTTACAAGATATTCTAAAAAATGGTGGAATTATTTCAGTAGCAGAAATTGTTGATTTCATATTTCCTAATATACAATCAGATTTACTTTTGCTTGGACAAGCTAAGGGAAAATTCGGTGGTGGACAAAGAAGAATTTTTAGACAGACTCAGAAAAAAACAAAGGATGGAAATACTATTTCTTTTACTTGTGCATCTGCATGCGGTAATGGAGATGGATTTGTTGGACTTGGGTTTGGAAAATCTAAGGAAACTGTTCCTTCAAAGGATAAGGCACTTAGATCCGGTAAACTTAATTTAATTATGATTAGAAGAGGATGCGGTTCATGGCAATGTAATTGTGGTGGGCATCATAGTATTCCTTATACAGTCGTTGGAAGATCTGGTGGAGTTACTATTAAAATAATGCCTGCGCCAAAAGGTAAAGGACTTGTTATTAATGGTGAATGTGCGAAAATATTGGCACTTGCAGGAATAAAAGATGTTTGGTCAAAAGTTAAAGGGCCAACTAAATGTAGACTTAATGTTGTAAAGGCATGTATGGACGCTTTGAAAAAATTACAAAGAACTAAATTGAATCCAAAATTTGCAGAAATTTGCAATGATGGACAATTGCAAGGATAAAAAGGTTAGACTATGGAACAAAAAAATGTTGCGGTAATATTGATTCGATCTTTATGTAAGGTTGAGCAACCAGTAAAAGATACTTTGACTAAGTTAAGATTGTCAAGAAAACAGCATTGTGTTGTTTATCCAGTTAATCCACAAATTATGGGAATGGTAGAAAAGGTAAGGGATCTTGTAACTTATGGTTATATAGATGATGAAACTCATGCTTTATTAAAAGAAAAGAGAGGAGAAAAAGATCCTAAAAATGAAAAAGAACTTAAAAATCTTTTCAGATTAAATTCACCAAAAGGCGGTTATGAAAGAAAGGGTATCAAATTACCTTACACTGCTGGTGGAGTATTAGGATTTAGAGATGATATTAATAAATTGATTAGGAAGATGATTTAACATGACTACAAATAGAAGATCTAAAAGAAGTAGAGCACGTGGAACTTGGACTCATGGTTGGGGAGCTAAAAAGAAACATAGAGGAGCAGGACACCGTGGTGGAAGAGGAAATGCTGGTAGTGGTAAATTAGGAGATTGTAAAAGTCCTACTTATGCAAGAATTAAAGACTATTTTGGTAGACATGGATTTATTTCAAAATCAAGAACTATAACTAATCCGATTAATGTTGGATATTTGGATACTCATGTTGAAAAATTATATTCCGAAAAAATGGTTGAGAAGAAGGCAGATGTATATTACATTAATTGTTCAAAATTAGGTTTTAACAAGTTGCTTTCAAAAGGAGCTATTACACATAAATTAGAAATTACTGTTGAAAGAGCAGTAGAAAGTGTAATTGCAAAGGTTGAAAGTGCGGGCGGAAAAGTTATTTGCGAACTAAAAGCTGAACCTGAAGTTAAGAAAGCTGAAGCTAAAGTTGAAGTTAAAAAGACTGAAGATGTGCCTAAAGCTGCTAAAGCTCCTAAGAAAAAATAATTTTATTTTTTAATTATTCTTTTTTGTTTTGTTATTTTCTTTAATGGTTTTTGTTGGTGTGATAATTTTATTTGATTTTAATTCATTTATTTTTATTTTTTTCTAACTTATTTTATTTGAATTGCTAGGCTAATTGAGGCTCTTATGAATGTTATACTCTATCTACTATCACTTGCGGCAAGCAGAATATATTGCAATAAAAATCACAGTTTATACTAAGTAATCATTTTATCAATTATAATAATTATTACTAGCAAGGCCGCATAAGATGGTTGATAAGAGATAAATTAGAAATGAGTTTTCATATTAGCCGAGTTGCTAGTAAAGTTTATAAATCCATGAATTGTTTTTAGTTTATAATAAGGGGAATTTATAATGAGTTTATATGAAAAAATTGTATTTAATTTACCTGAAGTACAGGCTCCATTAGAAAAAAAGCTTCCATTAAAAACTAAATTGAAGTGGACTTTACTTGTTCTTGTATTATTTTTTATAATGGGTCTTGTGCCGCTTTATGGTGCGGATGCTACTGTTCTAAAACAATTTGAAATGCTTAGTGTTATTTTGGGTGCATCTTTTGGTTCTATTATTACACTTGGTATTGGTCCAATGGTTACTGCATCTATTGTTTTGCAGCTTTTGAATGGTTCTGGAATTGTAAAATTTGATACTTCTTCTTCTGCTGGAAGAAAAAAGTTTCAGGGGACTCAAAAATTATTATCTTATGGTTTCATTATTCTTGAAGCATTCATTTATGTAATGATGGGAGGATTAAAACCTGATGCAGGTGTAAGTCCGCTTTTAATTGTTTTCCAATTATTACTTGGTGGAATAATGATTATGTTTATGGACGATCTTGTTACTAAATGGGGAATAGGATCAGGTATTTCATTATTTATTGCTGCCGGAGTTTCACAAACTATTTTTATTAGAGCACTTAATTGGTTACCTTCACCAACAAATCCTGATATTTCAGCTGGTGCTATACCTGCACTTGTTCAATCGCTTGCACGTGGAGATCCTACGACTGCTGCACTTATGTTTTCAGGAGTATTTGCAACTGCTTTGGTATTTGTTGTTGCGGTTTATGTACAATCTATGAAAATAGAAATTCCTTTAACTATTTCTCGTATTAGAGGGTATTCTTATAGATGGCCATTAAATTTTATTTATACATCTAATATTCCAGTTATTTTAGTTGCTGCATTACTTGCTAATATTCAACTTTGGGCTAGATTATTGCAAAATTGGGGACATCCAATACTTGGAACTTTTTCAGGTTCAAGCCCTGCTAGTGGATTTATTTTGTGGGTTACTCCAACTAATTTAGTTTCACATATTATTCAAGGAAGCTTTACTGCATCACTTATTTTACATGCTTTAGTTTATGTTTTATTTTTAATGACTGGTGCTGTTGTTTTTTCGTGGTTTTGGGTTCAAACTTCAGGTCAAGACGCAGGAACAATTGCAAAACAGATAATGAATAGTGGTCTTTCAATTCCTGGATTTAGAAAAGATCCTAGGATGCTTGAATATTTGCTTAATAGATACATTAAACCTCTTACTGTTATGGGTGCACTCGCTGTAGGCTTTTTAGCTGCACTTGCGGATTTAACCGGCGCATTTGGTGGTGGAACTGGTATTTTACTTACTGTTATGATTGTTTACAAAATGTTTGATGACGTTTCAAAACAACATACTGAAGAAATGTCTCCTTTGATGCAGACAATGGGTAAAAGATAATTTTTAATTTATTTTATATTTTTTATATTATTTTTTAGTTTGTTTTTACCTCTTTACATTCATGAAACGAAATTTAGTAGTGTGGGTTTCTTTAGTTTTTGTATTCTTTTCTTGGATTTGTGTTTGTTATTCTGATATTTTTGATGAGTATGATTATACTTCTGGAATTAGTGTAAATTATTCTCTTAAATTTATTGATACTGATTTTGATTTCTTGTTTGATTATGTAAATATAACTGTAAATGATTCACGTGCGATTGTAAGTTTGAATGAAGATGTCGGAAAAACTTTTTATCCTTATTCTTTAATTGATGGGGAGAATGAAATAGATATTAGTATTCGAGACGGAAATACTGGATTTGTTTTGTATGATAAAACGTTTAATGTTGTTTTAAATTTGTCTTTGTTTGATGCTGGTGTCAGTGGTTTGAATGTTTTACATGATATTGTTGGAAGTAATATTATTATCGATTCTGGAATAGATTCAAATGTTGTATTTTATTTTGATGATTTTAGTATTTCTTCATTTAGAATTGGAAATGTCAGTTCTTCTTATTGTGATAATACTGAATTGCATTTAAAAAAAGTGTATGTTTCTTCTTTAAATCATTTGTTTGATGTGAATTATACTATTGATTGTGGTAGTTTTCTTGGTTCTGTAAATGGGATATATGCTGTTTTTGAAGAATATTCGAATTATACTTTGTATCTTAACGTGTCTTGTAATAATATTAGTGATTTGAATGTGAAGGTATATTCTTCTGAAGTTTCTTTGATTTATTCTGAGGATATCTCTGAGTCATGTAATTTTATTTATGCTATTAATTCTTCTAAAATTTATGATGGTCGATTTAATGGTCCTTTTAATGTTTATTTTGATAATTATCTTTATGAAACGAATGAATATTCTTATGTTGAGTTTTCACGTGATTATTTTGAAGACATAGTTAATTCTTCTAGTACTTTTGAGAATTTAAACGATTCTTCCGATTCTTCTGGCTCTAATAATGTTGTAAGTTTATCATCGAAAGGAGGAGGATCTGGAGGTGGTGGAATGGGTAATTCTGTTTTGCTTCCTTTGATTTCTGATGTTGTTGATGATGTGAAGGATGATATTCTTAAAAATGACACTCGTGATAATTTTTATATTATTGATAATTATTTCTCATTTGATTTTAATAAATCTGTAGTTGATTATCTTTATCTTGTTGATTTGGTGTCTGGTAATACTAAAAAATCAGTTGATTTTAAGAATGGTGTTGGATTAGATATTGGAAATAGTATTACGGGCAATTCTCTTTTTGATACGAATGAAGAAGATATTCTTAATAATAAAAAACGAAGTATTGATGTGTCTTACATTAAAAAAGGAATTATTTTGTTTGTGTTTTTTTTAATTGTATTTGCGACGATATATTTTGTTAGAAAAAAGATTCTGTAGAAATGTTTTGCCTGCAAGCAGACAAAGTATACTATGTGAATTAGTTTTTTATAAATAGCGAATACTCTTGGCAAAAGATATCGCTATATATTTAAGGCGGGCATATTTTTCTACAGAATTTCACAAAAAACTAGTTTTATAAAGAATGTTTGCTCTTATATCTAATATGGGAAAAAATAAAGGAAAAAATGTATTAAAAAAAGACATTTTGCAGGAAAAGAAAGAAGAAGTATTGCAAAATGATGTTCAATTAGATTCAAAAAAAGTTGTTGTTAGAAATATTAGTGTAAAAAATATTATTACGATACTTGCAATTATTTTAATAATTTCATTATTTTTCTTTTTTTTAACTGAAAATTTATTAATTAAAGCGACAGAAAAAGATTATAGTGTCTATGTTAATAAAAATTTGATGTTGTCTGGAAATTATTTATTTCAACAAACTACTTGTAGAAATGTGCGTGATTGCGATTATCTTATAACTTTTTCTAGCGAAGATAATTTATTTTACAATTTGACTGTATATAAAAATAATGTTCTTGTAACTTGTTTTGATGAATATTCAAAAGAAATAAGAAAATATTTACGTGTTACTTGTGGTGTGCGTTATGTTGATTTGAGTGTAAATAGAGAAAAATATGAACAGATTAGTATTTCTACTTCTAAAGTAAATAATGTATCTTTTGTTATGAGGAGAATAAATAGTACTTATGTTTTAGAAATGCAGTAATTGTATTTAAATTTTAAATTCTTCTAATGATATTATTTTTAACTTATGGGCTTTGTATTGGTTGTTTTATGTCACTACTTATAAAGGATAAGTTATTTAAAGAGGAGTTATATCTTATCTTTACGGGATTTTAATGAAGAAGGGAATATTATTAACTACGTTGATTGGATTGCTTGCCTTGAATATATCTGCTGGTGATGTTAAGGGTAAGAATAATTTGAGTTCTGTTCAAAATGAAAGAAATTTGAATGTAAATACAGTTTTCAATAATTATTTAGATACGCCTTCTGAATTTGGATTCTTGGCAAACTATTTGAGAAATAATAAAAAGACAACAGAATCGACACAAATTCGTTTGAAAAATTCAAAAGGACAATTTGCGCTTTACAATGTTTTATTTAGACTCGTTGGAAAATTTGGAAATGATACAAGTTATTTAGAACTTGTTGCTAAATCAAATGTGGGTGTAACTTACATATTTAAGGATTATTCTTTAGATGGTTTCTATCATGGAGCTACTGAAATAAATTCTGATAAACGTCTTTTTAATTCCAAAAAAGATACATATCAAAGTTCAAAGAGACAAGATATTTTTAATATATCAAAGTTATCATTTAGTGGTTCGCCATCTTATAACGATGTGACTCAATTGGGATATGAAATTTCTAAAGCTACTGCGGATATATTTAGACAAAAATAAATTGTTCTGATTCTTATATTCAATATTGATTTTCTTATTAATTTTGATTAAATTCTTTAATCTTAATATGTTTTGATTCTTTTGTATAGGTAATCATTATAAATGGCTTTTTATTTTGTTTTATTGGTTATATTATTTATAATGACTGGATTATAATTATGGGGCATAAAGACTATTTTCCTTTTGAGATTAGAAAAGAGCAGGACAAGCTTCTTGACGATTGTATTTTAGCAGTTACAACTAAAAAAAAATTAATTGCAAATGCTCCAACTGGCCTTGGAAAAACCGTCGCTGCAATTTCTTCTGCATTATATGAAGCGATAGAGAAAGATCAAACAATTTTTTTTGTTACAAGCAGACATACGCAGCACAAAATTGTAATTGATACTTTAAAAATTATAAAAGATAAATTTAATTTGAATTTTGCTGTTGCTGATTTTATTGGAAAAATGTGGATGTGTGCTGCGCCCGGAGTTACTACACTTACAACTTCTGAATTTTCTGATTATTGTAAATCTATGGTTGAAGCAGGAAAATGTTCTTATTATAAAAAAACAAGATCAAAAAATATGTTGTCTTTTGAGACGAAGGTGCTAATTGGAGAAATTGAAAAAATGGGAATTTTAGATGTTGATACATTTAGAGACGTAGTTTGTAAAGAAGAACTTTGTCCGTTTGAAATTGCATGCGAAATGGCAAAAAAAGCGCGCGTTGTAATTGCTGATTATTATCATGTATTTCATCCAAGTGTACGAGCTTCTTTTTTCAAAAGAATTGGAAAAAATATTTCTGATTCAATAATTATTGTTGATGAGGCACACAATTTACCATATCGTGTGAGAGATTTATCTTCTTCTACGATTTCTACTTTTGTAATTAATCGTGCGATTGGTGAGGCAAAACATCTTGATCGTGAGGAATTAATTGATTCGTTATCAAAATTACATGATATATTTTCTTCTGAAAGTTCTAAAATTACCGGATACAATAAAGAAGCGTATGTTTTGAAATCTGAAATTCTTTCTAAAATAAATATTTTGTGCGACGATGATTTAGATGCATTTATTGAACATTTGTATAATGTTGGTGAAGAATTGCTTGAGGAGAAAAAAATATCTTATCTCCATTTCGTTGCTGATTTTTTAGTTGCATTTCAAGGTACTGATAATGGTTTTGCGCGTATACTTACAAAATCAAAAGATGCGCGTGGTAAAGATAATTTAGTATTGTCATACAAATGTCTTGACCCAAGTATTATCTGTAAAGATATTTTTAATTCATGTCAGAGTGCGATACTTATGAGTGGGACACTTCATCCTCCAGAGATGTATCGTGATTTATTAGGAATTCCTTCTACTGAAGCAATTTGTAAAACATACGAATCTCCATTTGACGAGAAGAATAGATTGTCTTTAATTATTCCTTTTACTTCTACCAAATATGAAAAACGTGGACCATTAGAGTATGAAGCAATTGCAAAAATGTGTACTGATATTGTTCATGCTGTTCCTGGAAATGTTGCAATATTTGTTCCGTCATATGGATTACTTGAAAATATTTCGAAATATTTTTCTGTGTTATGTAGAAAAACTTTATTTTTAGAACAGCAAGGAATGTCAAAACGCGATAGAGAAGATATGCTTACGCACTTTAAAACATATGCTTTAGGTGATGGTGCTGTGTTATTTGGTGTTTCAGGAGGAAGTTTTTCCGAAGGAATTGATTTACCTGGAAATGAATTAATTTGTGTAATTGTTGTTGGACTTCCTCTGACGGTTCCGGACCTTGAGATGAAATCTACAATAGAATATTATGATAATATTTTTGGCAGAGGATATGATTATGGTTATTTATTTCCTGCGTTTAATCGTGTGCTTCAAAGTGCTGGTAGGTGTATTAGAACAGATAGTGATAGAGGGGTTTTAATATTTTTAGATGAGCGATATGCTTGGAAACAATATTTAAGATGTTTTCCACCTTACTTGAAGGTTCAGATTGGAAAAGAAAAAGAGGATTGTGTTAGACGGATAAGTGAGTTTTTTAAAGAGTGATATTTTGATTTGTTAACTATTGTTTGATTATTTGGAATAAAGATTAAGTTGATTTAATCTTTTTTTAATAATTGTTTTGTTTGTATTATCCCATGCCTCAACAGTTCTTCCGTGAACCATGTATGGTCTCATTAAGCTATCCTCATCAGTATGGATTGCGCCTAATGAATGGCTTAATTCGTGTTGTATGCAATTAGATAATCCTAGAATTGTGTTAATTTTCACTCCGCAAATATTTTCACGAGAAACACCTGCGTATTTACCGTTTCCTAAATATACTGGCCAAGTAAAAAAATCAATATCTTTAGGTATAACTTTTCGGTCTCCAATCATATAAAGAATAAAGTGAGGCTTTTCTTTTTCAGATAAACTTAAATTATGAACAATCACATCGTATATGATTTTTCCCTGTTTATCAGTTTTTTTATACATGCATCGCAGTTGATTTTTGTCTTTGTTTCTTATAGGAGGATTTTTACGAATATCTCTGATTGCATTGCCACAAACATAATGTACATTTAAACCAACTTTGAATTCTGAATAAAATATTTTTCCCACGGGTTCAAAAACTCCCTTAAGGAACTGGTTTAAAGAATCCGCACTTGAATTTTTCTCAACATTTGCAACAAAATCATCATAAACAAATACGTGAATATTGATCTTCTATCGCACACATAAGGAATGAGTAAATCGTTTATTGTTGTCATTTTTGTTAATTATTCATACGGGGGTGTATAAAAATCTTTTTATTTTGTTACGACTACTAGGTAGAGTGTCAATGACTATATTTATTTAGTTCTTTGAATTTTATTTTCACTAACACTAAAATGTATGTAGGGGTAACAGGGAGGTCTTAAAAATCCAGAAATAATAAAAAGGTTTATAAAGGGTACATAAATCTTTACTTATATGGAAGCTTCTACACATAAAATGACTAAGTATGAGGCAGCTAGGCTAATCGGAGCTAGAGCATTACAGCTTTCTGAAGGCGCACCGTTAGCAATAGAATTAACTCAAAAAGAACTTGAAGATGTACATTATGATGTAATTGCAATTGCAAAACTTGAGCTTTTGAAAGGAAAAATTCCAATGACTATACTTCCTAAAGTAGGTCGTTCTGAAATGACTGAAGAAGTTTTAAAGAAAGAAGCAGAAGTTGCAAAACTAGAAAAAGAATTAAATCTTGCGCAACTTGAAGACGACGATTCTGATGATAAAGATGAATCTGCAAGTGCTAGCGATTCGAGTGACGATTAATTTTCTAAGAACCAAGAAACAAGATTTTAAAGTTATAAGAGTGAATGATTATGCATATGCTTGATGGAATTGTGTTAAATAGAATGATGGAAGATTTATTTAATTATAAGTCTTTATCTCAACTTTCGAATTCTTCAAGTAATTCTTTTGATGCTGAGAAAATAAATTCAGAACATTTAGAAAAACGTTTTGAACAAAAACCAAAAACATCTTTAAAGAAATTATTAACAATAGGATCTCTTTGTGCTTTAATAGCAGGTTCTGCATATTATGGAATAAGAGAACATAATTTTCAAAAAAGAGTAGATAAAAGAGTAGAGGATATTGTTAAAATTTATAATAATCAGGACGAAACTGCTTCTGATTTAATAGAAAAAGTTGCGTCAACTTTTAATTATGATCCCATTATACCACAAATAATGAGATTACAAGAATCAAATGGCGATTCTTTAGCAGAGTCAAAAAAGAAAGCGATAGGGGAAATGCAATTAACGCCAATTGCATATACAGAAATTTGGAACGTTTTAAATAATAATTATCATGATAGATATAAACAAATTAGAAAAGATAATCCGGAATTTGTTAAACTTTTAAAAGATAAAATGGTGCCTACATACGATTTAACATTACATAAAAAAATACTTAAATTAGAAAATAGAAAATTAAAGAATAAAAAATTAAATAAAGGATTGTCAGAAAAAGATAGTGTTTCTTTGGCATATTATAAAAAAATTGTTTCTAACGATATTATGAAAAATTATTCTACTATGTCGCGTAAGAGAAATATTTTGATTGGCAGTGCTTATTATGCGTTATGCAGATATGAAATGTGCGATGAATTTAAAGTGATTGGTCCTAGATTAGATTCTTTAAGTGTTGCTGCTTATAATGCGGGAATTAATGCCGTGATTAAACATAAAGGGGTTCCTGGTTTTCCTGAAACAGAGTATTATGTTAGTGTTGTTATGAAGGCATATCATGTATTAACTGACACTTCTTCTTCTGAATTTCGTGTTGCTAATTCTTTGAAGGTAAAAGGTGTTCAAGAAGCATTGTCTGGAAATCGTTCTGTTCAGAATTAATTTTGTATATTTAAATAAATTATAAATGGCTCTGTAGAAAAGTTTTACCGGCAAGGGAGAAAATATACATTATTAGAATTGGTTCTTTAGACTAAGCAATTATGTTAATACTATTATTAGCAATACGATCAAGGCCGGTATGTTTTCTACAGAGCTATAAAAATTTAGAAAAGAAAATAAAAAAATAAAAAGTTAAATTTATTTCAAAAGAGCTCTTAGTTCTCTTGATTTCTTCTTTGCCAAAGCGATAATTGTATCAACTTCATTTATGTCAAAAGGTGTTTCTCCTCCTTTTTGCATAGCAACAATTTCATCTTCTTCAGTAAAAGCTAAAGTTAATCTTGCATCTGCTGCTCCTATTTCTCGTTCAGACGGATCAACAACGTAGTTATTTCCGAATTTGTAAATTGTTATTGAAACAGGTACTCTTTGTATTGGAAGATGTGTGTTTGTTTTTTTGTGATAGTCTACTTTATCATCAACAATTTCTGGATACACTGCATCTTTAATTGCTGCAACCGTTGCGAACGCTGCGATGTCAAACAATTCTCCATCAGAATTTATTGGTGATATATCAACAGAAACCATCCAAACTTTTTCTCCTTCTTTAATGCAAAGTTTTTCATTATCAATCATATGACTTTCTCGTACTCCTCTGTCAATTACTCTTGATAATTCAATTGCATCGTTTCCAGGTTGTCCTCCTTCATATTTAGGGTTTGACAATGGAAGCATTTCTGCATTTACCATTAGAACTCCTTCTTTTGGTCTGTCATCAAATGGTTTTCCCCTTCCAAGTTTTACACCGGCTATTACTTCACAATCACCGAATTGTACTCTTGTTGAACCTTCTGCTGTTGAAGAAGCTCCATATTGTATTGTAATTGGTCTAAATTCATCATTTTTTCTTCCATCAAAACGAATATTCTTAT
>JBAZVA010000019.1:0-22164 GCA_041661165.1 Candidatus Woesearchaeota archaeon
TTTAATACTGTTTGCTATAATAAAAAAACAGTGATTTGTTTAAGTAATGAAGATAAAAAATATTTCACATCACTAATTTCTATTAATTATAAAATTACTAAAGAAGAAAAGGAAGCGATTGATAAAAATTATAACAAATTAGACTCTCTTTTTTTTGAAGTGGCAAATTTGAACGTGCTCTTTGACAATTTAGTTGTGATGCGAAACAGACTGCCAAATAATTACGAGAGAATAGAAATTTCTGAAAAAATCTCGAATTATAAAAAAGAAATTGCTAAAATGGAAAAAATAATAGAGAATCTTAATGTGCTTTGGAAAAATTACGAATATTTACAATTATCAAATGAAAATATGGAAGAATATAGAACTAACGTAGCATCATTAAAAGAAAACATGACTATGGATTTGAGTTTGTGTGTCCAAATAATAAAGCAAAGAAATCAAAACATAGATAATTTAATAAGCGTTAAGAGTAATGATAAGTCACTTTATGAAGCAATTATTTTTTATGAAAATGAATCAAACTATTATAATTATTACAAATTCCAAAAGATAAACAATCATTTAGAAATTGTAAATACGTCTTATTTCGATATAAAGAAAGATAATTTTGTGAATGAAACTGAAATTTCAAAAGAAATAGAAGAAACAGGAATACTTATTGGTCAAGATGTAATAGAATATTCCGGTGTTATTTTTGAAAAAGAATATTTGAATTTAATTGGAAAAGAAAATTTGTTATTAAAAAAATATAATATAACAGAAGAGAATACGAATAGTTCTGATAATAATTGTAAACTTTTGTTAAGCGCGTTTACTGATTTAAAAAATAGTAATGATGCTTCTGATAAGTATAAAAATGATAGACTCGTGTTTTTCTCTGAAAACAACGTCACTGTAAACGAAACCTTACTTAATTATGATATTGATGTCGCGTCAAAAGAAATAGAATATAATTTATTGATATCATTAAAACAAAAATTGAATATTACTGATGATAAACTAGAATTACTAAATCGAATAGATAGTGAATTGAAATATTTTAATGATTTTTATAACTATTCTAATAATACAGAAATAATCAATGTTTCGGAATTGTATAAGATGAGTGTGTTTGACACTTCTTCGTATGATGAATTCATATCACAAAACTGTAAAGATAATAATTTTTCTAAGAAAATTAATATAAGTAAAATAGAATACTTTTTTTCTAACAATATGACAGATATTCTTCTAAAAAAACAAGATACTACTATTCCTGATACGAAAATTCAATATTCCTCTCTTGCAAACAATACCGATGTTTGTTGCACGTATGGAGACTGTTTTACTTGCTGCGATGACGAAACGTGTAGAGAAAAAAATTATCCTACAATATATGTTCACGGACATGCATTTAATAACGACTTAACACCCGATACTATGCTAAATGGATTTTCAAAAATGCAAACAGTATTTACTAATGACAAATACATAAACGCAGGGAAACTTGATTTGGCAGAAAGTTATGAATCTTCATCATACTTAGACCTTGGAAGAAACAATAGAAAATTAATATTTGGAGTAAGTTATTTCTATATTTCCTATTATAATTTAGGAAGTTATTCTTTTTCTGTCGAAAAAGACGAAAGAATTGAAAATTATGCAATAAGATTAAGAGAAATAATATCTCTTATCAAATACAAAACAGGAGCAAAGAAAGTTAATATCATTGCACATTCTATGGGAGGATTAGTAGTAAGAGACTATATTAGTTTATTTGGAAGCGAAGATGTTGATAAGATTATAACTATCAATACCCCTCATCACGGAGTTTCCGGGCGTGTAGAAAAACTTTGTCCTGTATTTGGTTCTGCAAAAGCTTGTGAAGATTTAAATTACGATAGTATTTTTCTTAAAAGAATTGATAATTCTAATATTGATAAAAGAAAAGATATGTATGTTATACGAAGTATCGGATGTAGTATGAAAGATGAATTTGGTAATGAAACTATCGGAGACGGAATAGTTACTAATGCGAGTGGTTTTCTTTTAGGTGCTAATAATTTAGTGATAAATGGAAATTGCACTGATGCGCTTAAT
Source organism: Candidatus Woesearchaeota archaeon (assembly GCA_041661165.1). Lineage (GTDB taxonomy): Archaea > Nanobdellota > Nanobdellia > Woesearchaeales > JBAZVA01 > JBAZVA01. Next base: position 2,083 of record JBAZVA010000019.1, read on the forward strand.
ACTGATTTACATAATAATGTTCTTGACCCGGATAAGTATCCAGAAACTTATGAGATGATTAAAGAAATATTAAAATAAAATTATCTTATTTTAATTAGTTCATCTAAAATTGATTTTAGTTCTGAAGAAGTAATTCTTTTTTGCACATATGAATAAAATTCATCTAATCCAGTGTAATTCATTCTTTCGTATAAATTTGCCTGTAGTACCATTTCTAATTTATCGATTTGACTGACAAATTTTGCTTCCGATGTTTCTTGATTTTCAAATTCTCTCCAAATATTGATGTATTTTTCAGAATTAGATAAATGTGAAAAAACTTTCCTAACTGCGGCATATTCTCTCGCAGATTTGTCCTCTAAACTTACGCCATCTTTTGGAGTAATGTCTCCTGCATATATTTCACCTATTTCATGAAACAATCCCAATTTCATTATTTTTTGAGAATCTAAATCTTGTCTATATTCTTCTGCCAAAATATATCCTAGTAAAGCAACACCAAAAGAATGATCTGCAACAGTTTCACAATCAAGTTTAGAAACTCCTCTTTTTAACCATCCTTGCCTGTATAAATTTTTTAATTGAGCAAACTCAAAAAATAATTCTATCACTGGATGAGTTTTTTCAGATAATAATTCTTTTACATGTCTATTTTTTGTTTCCATTTTGAAGTGAGAATTAATTGTAATTTATAAAATAATATGTTTAAAAACAGAAAAATAATAATTAGAATTTCTTGAATCTACCAATCGTATCAATTAAATCAACATGACCGATGAACAAAGCTCTGCAACAATATCTGTCAAGGCCAACTTGGTTTAAAGCGTCCTGCTTTGACTTTCCTGACTTTACCAGTTCTAAATATTCTTCATATAAGTGTGCAACAGGTTTTCCGCAACTGTAACATCGTACTGGTATTATCATTTAGTTCACCAAAGTATAATAATCATCTGTAAGATTTCTGACGTTTTGCACGAGCTGCACCGTGGCAATTTGGTTTTGATGGTTCTCTGAAACGAGTATCCCCAACAAGCATTTGTCTGTCGTATGCGATAATTTTTTCTCTTAATTTTTCATCTTTTTCAACAAGTGCTTTACCAATTGCAATTTTTGCAGCGTCTGCTTGTGAAATAACTCCACCACCAGAAACTAAAATATCAATATCGTATGAATTTAATATTTGAGGACCAAACATGCAAACTTCTTCCATTTTTAGTCTTGCCATCTTGGGAGATACATTTGAAAGTAAAATTTTATTTACACGAATTATACCAGTTCCTGGTCTCATGCTAAGACGTGCAATAGCAGTCTTTCTTGTTCCTGAAGTCTGGATAGATTTTGTTTTTTTAGTCATTTCTTACTTCACCTAATCTTTTTGAACCAAGATGTCTTGATATTTCTTGCATTGAAATGTATTTTAAATTTGGTAATTTTGAAACTTTAGCATCTTCATATGAAATCATTTTTGAATCCTTAAATTCTGTAGGAACTCCAATATAAGTCATAATTCTTTTAAAAGCGTCTCTTCCTTTTCCTTGTCTGTGTGGAAGCATACCACGAACTGATCTTCTTACTAACTTATCCGGTGAACGTGAAATATAAGGACCAACTAATGGTGCTCCTCTGTGTTTCGCGTTTTGATATTTATCTTTTATTTGAAGAGGACTTCCTGAAATATAAGCCATTTCACAATTTACAATAACAACTTCTTCTCCTAGAAGAGCCATTTTTGCAACTTTAGTAGCAAATCGTCCGACAAGCATATCTGTGGCATCAATTACAATCATATTAATCATCCTATAATTTTTATTTTTTTAGCATCTTTTTCTTTTAATACATCAAAGATACTTATTGGTTTTCCGCCTGCATTTTTAATTTTATCTTCTGCAGATTTTGAAAATTTGAAAGCGGCAACTGTAACTTTGTGATCTAATTCTCCGTCACTTAATACTTTACCAGGAACAATTATTACATCATTATCCTGTGTATTTCTTTGAATTCCGTGAATATTAACAAGTCTTCTTATTCGTGATGGTCTTTCCAAATCATCAGCGATTCTTTTCCAAAAGGAACTGTCTTTTGCAGCAGCTAATTTTCTTAACTCTATAATTAACGCTTTTAGTTCATCGTTTGTTGGTCCTGTTCGTTTCATAATTTCACTTTTGTAATTTTATAATCATCATTTTATTATAACATTTGTTTTTCTAATTCATTTAATTTTAATTGTAATTCATTTGCTGCTTGAATCAAAACATCTTTTGGACTTAATTGTCCGTATGATTCTACCGTAACAACAAAATCTTTATCTGATTCATTCAAATTTAATGTTCCTTCTTTGAAAATATCTGCTAAACCATCTAAATTTGCAAGCATTACTTTGTGATCATCAATTTTTCCGTTACTGATTATATCAATTTTAATTTCTTTTTGTAATTTATCCAAATCAACATCCTTTTTTGCGGTTATTTTTGGTAAATATTTATAGTGCATATAACCTGCACTGTGTTTTGCGTGTTGTTTTCCTTTTCCAAGCGTTGCTATTGCTACAACGTCAATTTCTTGTCCATCGAATAATTTTGTGATAATGGTTTTATCATATGCTGGTTTTACTTTTGGGTCTGCACTTACTATATCAGATGCATAAACCACACAAGGTCCAGTTTTTTTTAATGTTAATTTAACTTCACACGAAAGGCAACCTTCTCCTTCGCAAGTACATAAATCTCTTTGCTTGTAACTTTGTAAATCAGTTGTCAAAGAAACTAATCCTAATCTCAATGCTAACATTTCATCATACAAAGCCGAATCATTTTTTTTAATGTCGACAGTATCTATTGCCATTGTTAAAACTTCATCAACTACTAATCTTCTAACAGTATTAACAAAAGTAACATCTGTACTTGAAAGTACAAACACTGCTTTCCCGTTTTTGTTAGAAATGGTTTTGATGTTCATGTTGTGCCTTGATTTTTATTTTATCTTTGATTATGAAATAATAATTATACTCTTCTTCCTCTACGTCCGCCTTTTCTTCTACAAGTATCATGCGGCATTGGAGTCACATCTTCAATTGAACCAATTTTAATTCCACTTCTTGATAGTGCTCTTATTGCTGCTTGTGCTCCCGGGCCTGGATTATTTGGACCATTATGTCCTCCTGGTGCTCGTACTCTTACGTGTGCGCCAGTAACACCAAGATCTCTCATTTGTTCTGCAACTTGTTTTGCAATCATCATTGCAGTAGTAGGTGCTGATTCTAATCTGTGAACTTTAACCATCATACCACCACTAGCTCTTGCTATAGTTTCGCTTCCAGTGATATCAGTTACATGGATAATAGTATTGTTAAAAGATGAAAATATGTGTGCAATTCCCCATTTAGTAAAGGATCTTCTTTCTTGAGGTGCAGATGAACTGTATGACTCTTTTACATCCTTATTTTCTGTATTTGCACTTGCTTCATTTGAGACTTCTGCAACCGGCTTTTTTATTTCTTCGCTCATTCTTTCTCCTCGCTTGCTTCAACTTTTGGTTCTTCAACTGATTCTTCTATAGTTGCTTTTGTTTCATGAGCTTTTACTACTTTTGCACTCTTTTTTTCTATTGAAATTTCTGGATGATTAGAATTTGAGAATGGAGAAGTTCCCGCAAAAGAAATTTTATCTTCTTGTTCTCTTAATACATTGTATGATGGAGCAGTAATCTTTTTATCTCCAACTTTAATGTGTAAATGTGTAATAAATTGTCTTGCCTGTTTTACTGAACGAGCAAGTCCCTTTCTAAAAACTAATGATTGTAATCTTCTATCTGCGAAATTTCTAAAAGTTAATGATAAAACATCTTCGATTGTTGCTGTTTCATTTAAAATTCCCATTTTATTTAATTTGGAAATAAGCTTTTGTTTTTCAACAATTCCCTTTTCTCCAGTAATTGAAATAAGATTTTTAGCTCTTGTCTTGAAATCCTGCATAGTACTTTCAACACACCAAATTTCTTTCTTATTGACAAAACCATACTCTGCTTTAATTTCGTAATCTTCCTCGATTTTTACCTTATTCCAAGGTTTCTTTGGAGTTTGGTATTGCTTTCGTCTTCGTTTTGGATCTCCCATTTTACATTACCTTATCTTTTTTTACGTTTTGAATTTGCAGATTTTGTCTTTCTGAAATTTGATTTAACTCTTTGACCACGAACTGGTAAATTTGCTGAATGTCTAATACCACGCCAGCATCTAATTTTCTTTAATTGTTTAATGTCATTTTCAACAGTATATGACAAAGTTGCACCAACTACGTGCAAATCTTCTCCTGTTTCGAAATCTTTTCTTCTATTAAGAAGCCAAATTGGAATATTATATTTTTTAGGATTTTTTAGAATATCTTCAAATTTTAGTACTTCTTCTTTTGAAAGATAACCGACTTTCATACTTCTATCGTAACCGGAAACTAAAATAATTGCGTTTCCATACATAAAACTTACTCCTCGTATTTGTCTTATCGCATCAAGTAATTTCTTATCACCATTAATATCAGTGGATGCAATATTTACAACGTGTCTGAATTGTTTTTCGTCTACCATGTTTTATCACATTAAACCAGAATATTAGAAATTTTACCCTTAGAAAGCTTCGATTAAAAGCCAACCCTAAGGACGCCAATTTCTTGACTCGGGCTATTTGATAATATTGTGAATTTTGAAGGGTTTATAAAAGTATCTTTTTATGATAATTCTTTTGAATACTTATCTACTAGTACATCTAGTCCTTTTCTAATAACCGGAATTGATGAAGGTAAATGTTCTTTTATGAAATTAGCAGTTTTTTTACCTGTACCACCATAATAAAAATTAATGAATGCCCTTCCTAATTTATTTTTTGCAAGAACTTCATCTCTAAATTGTCTTAATGTGTTAACTTCGGGTGCGTTTATATTCCCATAAACTGCAGTAGCGATAAAACAAGGATCTTCTTCTTCTAAAACTCCTAATTTATTAATTAAAAGATAATCTCCACATTGTAATTTAATTAATCCATCATTAAATTTATCTTGTTCTTCTATTTTTGCAAATTTTTCAAAATTAATACCATCTCTTCTTTTTCCATAATTAGAAATATGTACATAATCTCCTATATATGTTTTAAGTAAACCATTCTTCAACATATTTTGTTCTTCAAATGGAACCACATTATAATTTTTTGATTTTACGATCATAATAGTAGAAATAAATGAAGCATATATAAAGTTTTTGTTTGATACTACTATCAAGTCATGCTTCTTTTAAGACACTACTTCAATTATTTGTTACTAAAAAACATAACGAAAATTTATAAGAAATGAGCACACTATATTATAATATGGGAAAAATGTTGCACGAAACGCATGATAGTACAGAACATAAGCACATAATCATGCCTGCAGGAATTATACTATTAATAGTAGTAATGGCATTTGAGATTTTTACTAAACTTTATAATTATTCTATAGGAAGCATACTATTTTTTGGAAGCAATATTAGTGGAAGAATATTTACTTTTGTGAATACTATTCTTTTAATTTGTTCCGTAGTTGTACTTATAGGAATTGCAATAAAATCATATAGATTTGCAAAATTTGCATTTTGGTATTATTTATTTATTATTGTAAATTATGTTTTTGTTGCATTAAATGCGTTTAAACTTGCACCAATAGTTTTGTCTAAAGCTAGTTTGATAATTACGATGCACGTTGGTGGAATAATATTATTTGCGATGATGATGTTTTATTTAATTGAAAAGAAAACTTTATTCTTACATAAAAAAGATGATAATAAAAGTATTGATAGTTTATTTGTAACTGCGTATGTTGTATGTTTTGTTGTTCTTATGATTTTGTCGTTTGTTGTTTAGTAACTGAGTCTTTTTACCGGCACGCAAAACAGTATGCAGTAATTTAATAGATTCTTTAGAATAAATGATTTAAGTTTGTACTATTATTAGCAACATATGAAAGGCCGGTAAAAATGCAGTTAAAAAAGTTTAAGCACTAATGATATAAATCAGTAATTCCATTCTAATAACATAATGACTCATAAAAAAGAAGATAGTGCGCTTTGGAGTGAAAAATATCTTCCCAAGAAAATTAGCGAATATATTGGACGAGAGAAAGAAGTAGAAGAAGTACTTTCGTTTATTAAAAATTATAAAAAACAAAGAAAAAAAGCTATTCTTCTTTACGGACCATGCGGAAGCGGTAAAACTTCATTAATTCACGCAATCTCAAAAGAACTAGGATTAGAATTAATAGAAGTTAATGCAAGTGATGACAGAAATAAAGAGCAATTAGAATTAAAAGTTGGAAATGCAATTAATCAACAATCGCTTTTTGGTACAAGCAAACTTATTTTGCTTGACGAAGTTGACGGCCTTTCGGGAACTTATGATAGAGGAGCAACAAGTCAAATTTCCTCTTTAATAAAATTATCAAAGTATCCTATAGTAATGACCGGAAACAATATTTGGGATAAAAAATTCTCTGAACTTAGAACAATTTCGCAAATGATTGAATTTCCAGAATATCCTCATGCAACAATACTTAAAATTCTAGAACACATTTGTAAATCTGAAAAAATACATTATGATGTTGAAATATTAAAAAGTTTTGCAAGACGTGCTGGCGGAGATGTTCGAGGAGCAATCAATGATTTACAAAGTATTTGTTCGCATGATAAAAAATTATCTAAAGATAATTTCGAAACTGTGAGCGACAGAAGACACGTAGAAAGTGTACCACAAGCATTGACTAAAATATTTAAAACTACAGATTGTAACATCGCGATTAAAGCATTCGATGATGCAGATATTGATATGGATGAACAATTTTTGTGGCTTGAAGAAAATATTCCTATAGAATACGAAAAACCACTTGACATTTACAGAGCATTTGATGCATTATCCAGGGCTGATGTTTTTAGAGGAAGAATTATTAGACAACAACATTGGCATTTTTTAACAACGATAAATGCGTTACTTACTTGCGGAGTAGCTGTAGCAAAAGATGAGAAGTATAAAAAATTTGTTGAGTATAAAAGAAACGAAAGAATTCTAAAAATGTGGATTTTGAACAATACCAATGCTAAAAAGAAATCAATTTGCGAGAAAATTGCAAACAAAACTGTCGAGTCTAAAAAAAGTATTTACAAAAATGGAATAAGATATTACAAATTGATTTCTAAAAATGATCCTTCTTTTGCAAAAGAATTTGCACGCGAGTTTGAGTTAGAAGACGAAGAAGTTGAGTGGCTTGTCAAGTAAATAATTCTTATCGGAGTATATGTTACCGGCCTTGCTTTTATTGCTAACAATTGTACGAATTAAAATTACTTATTCTAAAGAACGAGTTTAATTACCCGCATAAAGAAGTTCAAAAGAACTTCTAATAGAAAACTCTAAGTTTTCTATACTGTTTTTTTTGCCGGTAACATATACTTAAGACAAACACAATATTAGAAATGTTAATAAATGATAGATTTTGGTTAATATATGTTGATAATATGGATTATGACAAAATAAAAAAATTAAAAGTTGGAAATTCTGTTAAAATTAATGATTTTGATTACAAAGTCATGAAAATTGAAAGAGGAATAAGAGTTTCTGAACTATATAATGAATTTCTGTTACAAGATGTTGCTGGCAAAATGTTTTTTCTAAAAGTTATCCCAAACGTTTCTGTGAATTTATGGAAACTAGAAATAGATCAGACACTTGGAAAGCCTGTTTTTGATGAGAATAATAAAGTTGAAATTAAGACTGTTGAGTGTTAAATAAAATAATTTTTATGATTCGCATCATTTCTTTATAGTAATCACAATATTTATAAAACAAACAAAGTCTTTTCTTTTTAGAATGGAACCTTAGCTCAGCCTGGGAGAGCACCTGGCTGAAGTACGCGTAGATTATATTTATGCGTTCTGTAACCAGGTTGTCGAGGATTCAAATTCCTCAGGTTCCATTTTTTATTTTTCTTGATGATAAAATGAAGAAAAAATCAACTCCAAAAAAGATATTAAAAAAAGGTTCTAAATATCTTCGAATGTGTCCAAAATGCGGAGGAACTAATGTTTCTACAGATTATTCTATTCCTGCTGCGTGGGATTATGGCGCTCCATCAAATTTTAAGTGCAATGATTGTAATTTCGTCGGAAGTATTTTCCCAGAAATTAATCCATTAGATAGAGAAAATATCAAAAAAGAATTTAATAAAACCAAAAATAAAGAAAAAACTATCTCATCGGATGAGTTTGCAAAGATAAATTTCGGAAGAGGATTAGCAAAAGGAATAGGTAAAATATTAGGACCTATTTTTCTATCGATATTCGCTATATTTATTTACGTATTTTTTCTTGAAAAAGACGCATACATTGCTTTAAGAGGATTATTTGTATTAATTCCCGGAATTTTTTTCACGTATGCAGGATATTTTAGCAAAAAACTTAAATAAGAATGCTTTTATTGTTAATATGATTGAGATAAAACCATCAGAATCCAGATATTTCGAAATTTCTGTAAAAACAAATGCAAAAGAAACTAGAATAGTTTCATTTGACTCTTCTAAAAATATTTACAAAATGGATGTTTGTGCTCCACCTGTTGAGGGAGAGGCAAATAAAGAGATAATCAAATTCTTAAAGAAAAATTATAAATTGATAGTAGAAATTAAAAGTGGACTTACTTCTCATAAGAAATTGATAAGAATTTTAAAATAAGTGTTTCTTCGAAGTCTTTGGCAGCCTTGTTCGTATTGTGTAAATAATTATACCAACACAATTGCTTATTCTAAAGAACGTATATAATTGGTGAATATTGTTATGCTTGCTGCCAGACTATTCGAAGAAACATTAAAATAAAGAAAATAAAATGTTTGGGAAAAAAACCCAAAAATCACAACCAATAAATCAAGAATTAGTGTTACTCTCTTCTGTAGTAACCTTTGTTTCCTGTGAAGAATACGAGTCTAAGGACTTCGTTTTTAATGTTGCTTTAAAACTTACTGCCACCATTCACACCTCTTAACCTGTACTACCCTGATTTTTCTAACAAAAAACTACATTTCGAAGGATTATTCTATATGCAATTCATTAATCGAACAAAGTGGAGCTGTTAAACATTGTCTTACTTTGTTATGATCATCTAAAAGTAAAAGTTGAAATGAGCCAAAAACGTTATGTTGGATTGCTTTTTGCATTCCTTCGTAAGACTTCGTGTTATAGAACTCCGACGTAATATTACGATTTTCTACTAAAGAAGTCAAACGAAGCATTTCTTGCTCAATTACATCCTCTTTACTTGAAAACACCATTAATTTCATGTTGATTCACACCAATTGTTCTAGTAAAACGCGATATGTTTTCTAGATTTTTTTAGTATATAAATAACATTGTTGTTTGATATATAGTCTTTAGTTAAATGATTGGTGTTTGGAAAAGAAAAGAATTCGTGTTTGATATGAAAAAAGGAGGTTAAATTGCTCTAGTTTTACCTTGATTTCCATTTGAAACAAAGGTTGTTTAAAGTAATCTTTTGGTAAAATTTTAGGTTTGATGTTATCAATGTATAGTTTTATTGCTAAAAAATAGAATGTGATTGATTAACATCGCGTTGTCATTTGATAAGAATGTTTTTTAGAATAATTCAAGATTGATTAATATTTACAAAACTTTTCTTTAATTTCACGTTCGGCTCTTTTTGCATAAGCCATTCCTAATTCAATTGTATCTGATAGTGTAGGACTGTATGAAGAAGGATTTGGATGATTTAAACGATAACCTGACGTCTTGGCAAGTGTAATACTAAATGCATCATTTGATTTGATACCTATCGAAGCAAACTCTTTTTTTGGAACAGACCTTTCTTCAAGAGTAAGTACTATTGGCTTTTGCATGATTTATCAAAATGCATAGTTATATTTAATATTTACTGAGATTCTCACACCACTGGACATTTGGACATTTCAGCGCATAACTTATAAACAAAAATCAATATTTATGATATACGGAAGACATAATGAAAGAAAATGTTGAGCAAAATGCTGAAAAAGATACTATTGAAGAGTCTACTATAGATATAGAGTATAATGGAGATGATATTGAAGAAAGCGATGGTGTTATGAATAATACTGCGAAAAAAACAACAATGTCACCAAGAATGTATCAGCAAACAATATTTGCCACAGCCACTAGACACAATACGTTAGTTGTGCTTCCAACTGGCCTTGGAAAGACACTTATTGCTAAAATGCTTGCAAAATACAGGCTCTCGCAGTATCCTGATTCAAAAATATTGTTTCTTACGCCAACAAAACCACTCGCTACACAACATATGGATACATTTATTGATACTTTCGAAGTGGGCGAAATGTTTTTAGCACTTGGAACTACAGAGCCCGATAAAAGAAAACAACTTTATTTATCGTCCAAAATAATATTTGCCACTCCTCAGACTATTGAAAACGATATAATAAACAAAAGAATTTCTATATCGAATGTTTCTTTAATAATTTTTGATGAGGCGCACAGGGCAACAGGAGACTATTCTTACGGATTTATTGCAAAACAGTATGAGAAAAATGGAAAAAATAAACGAATTCTTGCGCTAACTGCGTCTCCCGGAACTGATAAAGAAACAATCCAAACAATTTGCAATAATTTATTCATAGAAAAAATAGAGGCAAAGAAGCAGACAGACGAAGATGTGAGTCCGTATGTAGAAAACACGAATCTAAAATATGTTGAAGTAAAGTTACCGGACGTTTTTAAAAAAATAAAATCAGATTTGAAAAAAGCGCTTGATTTACGAATTAATTCTCTTAAAAATCTCGGATGCTTTAATCAAAAACCAGGAAGTCATATCAGTAAAAAGGATTATCTTGGACTAAATGCACACTGCATGAAAGATATTGCGACAGGAAACGCAAGTTCTGAAACATACCAAATAGTTTCTTTATGTGCGCAGGGAATGAAAATAAATCACGCAATAGAATTACTTGAAACTCAAGGAATAATATCAGTACATAAATATTTTGAAAAAATGTGGCAAGAATCTACAAAAACTAAAAATAAAGCATTGATAAGTTTTGTAACTGACCCAAACATTAAAACAGCAAGATTTTATACTATTGAGGCTGTTGAGAAAAACATAGAACATCCCAAACTTGAAAAATTAAAAGAAATAATAACTAATGAAGTTTCTGCAAACAAAAATGTTAAAATAATTGTTTTTAACCAATATAGAGATTCGATAAAAGAGATAGTTGAAGAACTTAATAAAATTGAAAATGTGAATTGTAAATCTTTTGTAGGTCAAGCAAAAAAAAATGGAACCGGAATGACTCAAAAAGAACAAAAAGAAAGGATTTCAGATTTTGCAATGGGTGGATTTAATGTTATTGTTATGAGTAGTGTAGGAGAAGAAGGACTAGATATTCCTTCGGTTGATTTAGTTATATTTTATGAGCCAATTCCTTCTGCAATAAGAACAATCCAGCGTAGAGGAAGAACAGGAAGACATTCTATTGGAAGAATTATTACGCTTGTTGCAAAAGACACAATAGATGTTGCATATAGATGGAGTGCGCACAGAAAAGAAAAAAATATGTTTAAAGCACTTGATAGTATAACTAATGATGTTCAAAAAAATCTTGATGACAAAAGTATTGTTAAAAAAACCGAAGAAACTAAAGAAGTAAAAGCAAATATACATAAAACACTTGATAATTTCTCAAAGAAAAAAACTGACGAAGAAGATGAAGAAGAAACTATTTTAAAAAAACCAAATAATCCCACAATAAAAATACTTTGCGACGCAAGAGAGAATGGAAATTTGATAAAAGAACTTGTGAATTTAAATGTGGACTGTGAAGTCAAGAATTTAGAATGTGATTTTTATTTATCTTCAAGATGTGGTGTTGAAAAGAAAAAAATAAAAGATTTTGTCGATTCAATTATTGACGGAAGACTACTATTACAAATTAAAAATTTAAAAGAGAATTTTAATAGACCACTTGTTTTGCTAGAAGGTGAAGAAGACATCTATACTATTAGATCTGTTCATCCTAACGCAATTAGAGCAATGCTTGCAACAATTACAGTATCGTATGGAATTCCGATACTTTATTCTAAAACAGAAAAAGAAAGTGCCGCTTTACTTTACACAATTGCAAAAAGAGAACAAGACTCAGGATTCAAAGAATTCAATATGCATTTTGAGAAAAAACAATTAACACATGATGATGAATTAATATACGTTGTTTCTGCAATTCCCGGAATTGGAACTTCTACAGCTAAATCACTATTATCGCACTTTGGTTCAATATCCGGAATATTTTTTGCGAGTGAAGATGACCTAAAAAGTATTGACGGAATAGGAGAAGGAACTGCAAAGAAAATCAAAGAAATTTTTACAAGACAATATAAAAAATAAGATGAAAATGTCTAAACATTCGTATCCCTACAGCAAGTTGGTGGAGTATTCGCGAATTTTTTGCTTTCTGCTGACATTTTTCAAATATTACTTTTTAGAAAATATCGCAAGTTGCGGGTATTAAACCCAAAAAGTAATAAAACACACGAATTTTGTTAGTAATATTCTATTCGTATCTAAGTGAATCAACAGGTTTTTGTTTTGCTGCTTGAAGTGCCGGAAAAAATCCAGAAATAACCCCTATTAAAAATGAAAAAACCATGCAACCAATTGTTAAAGATATTGGAAACCCTGGTTGTAAAAGTGCGTAACCTGCTGCTTTTGCAATTGCCCCTCCAATAGATGCCAATAAATAACCAACAAGCATTCCAATTGTTCCGCCAAAAAGACCGAGAACTCCAGATTCAAAAACAAATACAAAAAATATATCTTTATTTTGCGCACCAACTGCTTTCATAACACCGATTTCTTTTGTTCTTTCTAAAACCGCAGTATACATCGTATTCATTATATTTACAGATGCAACAATAACTGAAATTAAAGCAATTAAAATAAGAATTCCTGTAATGACATCAAGAATTGTACTAAAAGTTTTTATTGCATCTGCAAACGTTTGAACATAAAAAGTTTCTTTTCCTTTATCCTGACCTAAATGTTTTCTTAATTTTTCTCTTATTTTATCTGCCAAGGTATTTGGGTCAATATCTGCTTCTGAACTTGCAATTACAAAACCGTATTTATCTTTATCTTCCGGGAAAAAATTCTCAAAATATTCTTTTGTCATCATTATATTTGCATCGTCTTGAGGATTTCCTATTTCTTTTAAAAATCCAACAACTTCCACGACATTTCCATTTATTTCTATTCTATCTCCGACAGAAACTTTTCTTTTAAATACACTATTATCTTTAGTATAACCGAAACCAAGAACGACTTTGCCTAATTCTCCGTTTTTTAATCGTCTTCCTGAAAACATATCAACTCCAAAACTTTCTTCGATAAATTTCGATTGATCGGCAGGATAACCCATTATATAATTATATTTCTTCTGATCGTCTTTTTTTATTTCTACTACTTTCATATATATTCCGAGTGTATTTTTCACCCCGTTTACCTTAGAAACAAAATCCACATCATCAGAACTTAAAGAAAAAGTATTATCTGTCCCGGGCGCACCTATTCCTTTTGCTTGAATAAATAACTTATCTACACCAGATGATTCTGAAAGATTATTAACATATGATTTTAATCCTACGCCAAAACTTGTAAGCGCGGCGATTGCCATAACTCCTATTAAAATAGATAAAATAGTGAGAGCGCTTCTAGTTTTTCTCTGCCAAATATTTTTCAATGCATATTTTACTTCGTCTCTACTTACCATATCACACCTATTTCACATGACGTAATGAATCGACTGGTTTTTGTCTTGATGCTTTTAATGCCGGAAACACTCCTGCCAAAAGTCCAATTACAAATGAAAATGATATTGCCATAATAATGAGGGGTAAAGTTACTTTTGCTTGAATCAATCCTGCACCAAGTATGATTCTTCCAACAGCAGCAAGCCCATATGCAAGAGAGACGCCTAAAAATATTCCAATAAGTCCTCCTACAAGACCAAGTAATCCAGATTCAAATGCAAAAAGTAAAAAAACTGCATTATTTTGTGCACCTATCGATTTTAAAATTCCTATTTCTTTTGTTCTTTCTAGTACAGAAGTGTACATTGTGTTCATTATTCCAATTCCACCAACAACTAAAGAAATAGTCGCGATAATTATTACAAATAATTGTACTGCGAATAATGCGGAATTAAGTGATTCTAATGCTTTTTGAGGGCTTTGAACTGTGAAATCTTCTTCGCCTACTTTTACATCTCGTTCTTTTCTTAACAATTTTTCAATATCGACTCTTGTTTTTTCAATATTTTTTAAATCTTCTACTTTTACCGCGATTATATTTACGGAATTTTCATCTTTGTTAAAATCCTGTAACATCACATTTTCATTTATTATAACCGCCATATCAAAAGTAAAGCTTCCTCTCGTCTCAAGAATTCCAATAACATCAAATTGGATTTCATTAAGTAAAATTTTATCACCAACTTTTATTGGTCTTCCAAAACCATTGTCTGTTTTTGTAAAAGAACTTCCAATCACTACTGCTTTATTATCTCCATCTTTTAAAAGTCTTCCAGACTGAACTCTAATACTCCCAATCTCTTCTAATTGTTTTCTTTTTTCTCCGCTTGGTATTGATGTAGCAAAACCTATTCCTTGAATATTATTAAATTCTAATGTACCTATTGCAATATACCTATTTATTGCCACATCGACACCATTTACTGATTCTATTTTCTTTGCCAAATCTTTTGTTAATGGATTTGGAACTGCTGTTCCAGGAGGACCTGCAAAATTCATCCCTGACGCTTGAACTGTTAAAACATCTGGACCTAAAAAACCAAACTGAGAAGTAATTGCTGTTCGTAATCCTTCACCAAGACCTATTAGAGATACAACTGCTGCAATACCTATAAAAATTCCTATCATTGTAAGCCAAGCTCTTAATTTTCTTCTCGTAAGAGATCTTAAAGCTAACTTTAGATATTCAATAATCATTTTATATCATTTCCTTGTAAGTGTTTTTCATTTTATTTTTTTAATCTTTTATGTTTTGATAAAAAAGTAATTAAAATTATTAAAAATAAAAAAGAAAATAAAAAGAATTTAGTGATTATTTCTTCTTCGAAGATCTTCTAAACAACAAAAATAATATCACAATAACAATAATTCCTATAACAACATATAGTCCGGTATTACTTTTTTTAGATGTTGATTTTATTTGTTCGTTTGTATATAATTTTAGTAAAAGAATATCTTCTTTTTCATAATTATTGTTGTTTGCATCCTTGTATGTTATTTTTACTGGGATATTCAAAGATTCTTTTGCATCATTTGAAATCATCACATCAAAATCTGCAGTTTCATAATCGTCTGAATTCACATTCCCTAAATATACTTTTTTTGAAGAAGTAATTTCAAATCCGTCTGCATCTTTTACTTCCACATACAAAAATTTCATATCACTTATTCCTTTATTTACGAATTTTAAAGAAATTTGATCTTTTGCTCCAACAGTATACATTTTTGAAACATCTAACCAATATGATAATTCCGGAGCAGAACCTACTTCTACACCCACTAAATCATTTTGCGTGTATTCGTTTCCATTATAATCTTTGAAAGTAATAGTCAAAGGAATTTTATACACTTGAGTTTTCGCATCTGAAGAAACTAATAAATCATAATCTAACTCTTTTATTTCTTTTGATTTTAATATAGTTATTCTTTTTTCTGTTGATGAATCGTATGGAACAAAAGGAAGTGTTGCAGAAGAAACATCTAATTTCACAGTAACATCCTTTATTTCACTTTCGTCGTAATTTTGTATCATTACTTTTAACTGCGCTTTATTTCCTGGCGCAGGAGATTCCGGAGTTATTTCAATAGAATTAACACTTACAAATGCATTTTTATTTTCTGCACTAACTGAAATATCATAATTTTCAGAAATCCAGTCTGTTTCACCATATTTATATCTAACTTCTAATTTATTTACACCATCTGCTGCGTTTTTATCTATTCTTATGTTATATTTTATAGTTACTGATGACGTTCCAACAGAATATGCGTCTAAAGTGCCGATATTTTTTAAGGCCGCATCAGATTCTAATATATATGGATATTTTGAAACAAGTTCTACTTGAGTATTTTGCGCAGCATCACTACCTAAATTTTCTAATTTAAATTTTAATTCTACATTTTGATTTGCATCTACCGGATCAGGATCCTGATTTAGTAAAGTTAATTTCAGATATTGTGCAGCAAATGCTGTTTGAAGCAACAATATCACTACTAATATTCCAATAAACAATATTTTTATTTTTTTCATATTACCACCTTTTTATTTTTTTAGTTTTAATTCAGCTTGATTTGTATATTTTTTTGTTTCTGATTCTGATTTGTTCAATTCTTTTAATTTTTCTCTAGCTTGTTTTACAAATTTATCTTTTTCGTCATTTTTTTCGTCACTTAGTATCATTCCGTCAGACAAAATTACAATTCTATCTGCAAATTTTGCTAATTTATCATCATGAGTCACCATAATAATAGTTTTCCCTTGTTCATGAAGTTCTTCTAAAAAGTTTATCACTGTAAGTCCTGTTTTTGAATCAAGTGCACCAGTTGGTTCGTCTGCTAAAATTACTTCTGGATCATTTACTAATGCTCTTGCAATTGCCACTCTTTGTTGCTGTCCTCCAGATAATTCATTTGGCTTATGATCTTCTCTTTCTTTTAATCCCACCATGTTAAGAAGGTAATCTCCTCTTACTCTTCTTTCTATCATGGATGCTCCTTGAAAAATCATAGGAAGAGTAATATTTTCAAATGCAGTCAATGTCGGAATTAAATTAAATTGCTGAAAAATAAAACCTATCTTTCTTCCTCTTATTTTTGCTAAATTAGATTCTGACATTTTTGAAATATTATATCCGTCTAAATTTATTTCTCCTTTAGTTGGAATATCAAGACAACCTATTTGATTTACCGCTGTTGATTTTCCTGAACCTGATGCTCCTTTTATTGCGACAAACTCTCCTTTTTTAATTTTTAAATTAATTCCTTTTAATGCTTCAACTTTTACTTCGCCCAAATCGTAAATTTTCCAAACATCTTTTAGTTCTATAACTATTCTTTTATCATGACTCAATTTGTCAAGAATTGGTTTATTGTGAAATTGTTTTGTTTCTTTTGTTTCCATAATTAAGCACACCTATTTACTTATTTCGAACTCCTTTAACATAACATGAATTGCACATTCGCAATTCTTTGTTTGTTTTAATGCGTTTTTTAATATTTGAATTTTCTGTTTTGATTTATTATCTAAACTTTTATTATCATATTTATCTATTAATAATGGAACTTTTTCTCTAAAAGGGACTATTTTATCATTTAGAAGTTTTATCAACATCATTGCTGTTAATTTTTCAAAATCTTTTTCAAGAAAGCAATATATTTTTTTTGATTTTGGTTTTCTATATTTTTTAAACAAAGGCACCCTTTCAAACTGAGAAACACATTTTGAAATTGTTGATAAACTATATCCTAATTTATTTGCAAGCTCTTCTAAACAAATTTCATCCGGTTCTAAATAAAGAATAGAAAATATCTTTGAAGATACCTCGTCAAGACCATATGCACTTCCTATCTTAAGGCAAAGTTCTTGAAATTCATTGTCTAATGTTTGTTTTATTTGAAGCATAATATTCTCCTTTTACTTTTTTATTCTCATTTTGGTTTTCTTTTACAACTTTTCACGAATAAGAAAAGTTACATTAAAACATACTTATAAGCCTTTCTTTATCACTTTAGGTTGGTTACAATAATAAGTTTTAACCCTTTTTATTTGACTTTTCTGTGTCTTTTACTAGCTTTCACACGTGATGCTAATAATGTATACATTAGAAGTAACTATTGGAATTACACCATTAAACTGAAATACGAGTCTGCTTACTGTAAAGACACTTAAATAGAATATTAACTCAAAAGATTTTTAAATAACGTGAGTTGTTATCTATATTATGAGGTCGTGCATATGAAAAAGAAAAATTCTAAAAAAATTATAGTAAAGGATGTTAAAGAAGTGAAGGAAGTCTCTAATATAAAAATAAAAGAACCCAAGAAATTTAATGTTAATGAAATGTTGAAAGAAGGCGGAGTCCTTGTAAGAGTTATTGTTGAACTTCAAGGAGGTCCAAAAGAACATATTGTAAAGACAATGGAACTTTTGATCTCTGCAGTAAAAATTGATTATAACGTTGTAAATACAATTCCAAACGATGTAATAGAACTTGAAGGAAACAAAGGCATTTTTTCAATATTTTGTGAATTTGAAATGGCTTTTGAAAATAATAGTAAATTAATTGATTTTTGTTTTGATTTCACCCCAACAAGTGTAGAAATTATCGAACCAGAACAATCCATCCTTAAAGCGCAAGAATTAACAAATTTACTAAATGATGTTGTAAATCATCTTCACAAAGGTGGAGAAATAGTAAAACAAGTCAGTGCACAAAATAAAATACTTCAATATAATGCAAGTGCATTTTTAAGAAATCTTTTGATAGTTACTCTTGCAATAAAAGATAGAGATTTAGTTGAACTTTCTAAAATCACAGGAGTAAAAGAACCAGATTTAGATAACATATTAAAACAACTTGTCGAAAGAAAAGAACTTCAAATTAAAGATAAAAAATATTCGTTAGTGAAACAATGAGTGAAGAAATAATTTCGCAGCCAGTCGTAGGAGCAACTTTGTCACCTATATCTATTATTGATGACGATAGAAACAAAATAAAAAGATTAGAAGCGATTCTTTTTGCAACTGGAAGATTTTGTGAAGTTGATGAACTGATAAAATATGTTTCTGTAAAAGATAGAAGAGAATTGAAAAAACTACTTCACACATTACAGGATGAATATAATAAAAGAGAAGGAGCGGTCAAAATTATTGAAGTTGATAATGAATTTAAAATGGTTGTTAAAGATGAATATCTAGAAGATATAAGAAAAGCACTTTCAAATATGGAAATTTCTAAAGCAGTCCTTGAAACATTAGCAGTTATTGCGTGGAAAAAATCAATAATACAGTCTGATGTTATTAAGGTTCGTGGAAATGCTGCATATGAACACATAAAAGAATTAGAAGACACGAATTTTGTTACAAGTGTCAAAGAAGGACTTTCTAAAAAACTAACACTTACTGAAAAATTTTATGAATATTTTAATTTAGGTGGAGAAGATTTGACAAATAAAATGCGTCGTGAAGAACAAGAACGTCTAAGAATATTAGAAGAAGAAATTAAAAAGAAAGATGAAGAGGAAAGAAAACTAAAAGAAGAAGATAAATTAAAAAAAATTGCTGATAGAAGAGGAGAAATTGAAAAGAAAAAGATTGCACTAGGAATAGTTGATGGACAGAAAAAAGTAAATGAGAGTGTCGCTGACAAAATAATTGCTAATTATGAATCAGGAAATGTTCATCATAATCATGTAAATCAAGTGGCGCACGTATCTGTTGAAGTTAAAAAAGAAGAACACGCGATAGTTACTAAGAAAGAAGAGCAAACTTCTGAAATAAAAAAAGAAGAACACAATACTGAAAAAAAAGAACATCACAAAACAGAACATGAAGTAAAACAAGACAATCAACATACTCAAAGTCAAAGTGAGCAAAAATAATGTTTCTAGTAAAATGTCCTAAATGCGGCCACGAACAGAAAACACAACCTATGAATAATAATGATTTTTCTAAGAAAAGAAAGGTTTGTGTGTATTGCGGGAAAGGATTTGGTATCAAAGACCATATCGTTAAGGTTATAAAGTAAATTTTGTTCTTTGTTAATACTGATACAATATGGATAAAGAGATTAAGAAAACTCCTACTTTGAGTAAAGATGTTGCTTCATTAGTTGAATCTGCAAATAAGATTCATTTGAAGCATTTTGATTCTAAAGTTTGGTTTGGAAGATGCATATTCTTATCATGGTATTGTGAAAGAGGGACTTGCAC
>JBAZVA010000020.1:0-21993 GCA_041661165.1 Candidatus Woesearchaeota archaeon
TTTAATTGCTCTGATGTTACAAATCCGTCACATTGCATTAATGAAATCTTTCCTAAACGTGGCGCCATTGCGATTGGTATGTCTGCAACGTGAACATTTGGAGTGTGTTCTTCTTCACCATCTAAGTCTACCATTACTTGACCATCGACATGACCGCATGATACTGCACCTACTAAATCTTTCATTTCTATTCCTGCGTGTGCTAATGCCATACTTGCCGCACATATACCTGCGCAACGTGAACCTGCATCTGTTTCTGAAAGTTCAATAAATATGTCAACAACTGCGTTTGGAAATTTTGTTAAATCCAAAAATGGTAATAATGCCAATTTTGTAACTTGAGAAATTTCTTTTGAACGTCTTGACGGGCCTGGTCGTACTCTTTCTCCGTCTCCAGAAAAAGGCATCATGTTATAATTTACTCTCAATACTCCTTTTGAAGGATCTTGCATAAATTTTGGAAATAATTCTCTTGGACCATATACTGCAGCAATTGCTGTAGTGTTTCCAATCTTAAATTCAGCGGAACCATCTGCGTTTTTTACTACGCCTACTCTTGCAGAGATTGGTCTTGTTTCTTCAACACTTCTTCCGCTATGTCTTTTTTTATTGCTGCTCATTATTTTCACCTGTTTGTTCTTCGCTAGCATTTTCATGTTCGTTTTCATCGAAATTTATTGGTCCTACAATTTCTTCAAGATATTCTTTGATTTTATCAGTAAGTCCTGAAATGTGCGCGTTTTCTTCAATTTTTTTAATTGTGTTTAATGCAAGAAGTTCCATTGAAGGATCTTCTGCAGAAATCCATACAAGACCATTTTGTCCGACGATTATTCTTGCTTTTGTTGCTTTTTTAATCATTGAAACCATACTACCTTTTTTTCCAATAATTCTTGGAACTTTTGAAGGAGTAACTTTTATAGTTTGTCCACCTTGGATTTTTCTTAATCCTTGATCTTTTAGAGTAAGATCTATTAGATTTTGACTTGTAACATTTTCAATTTTTGCAATCATTAAATCACCGAAATTAAAAATTCTCGTCAAATCTTGATTTCTTGGTACAAATTCGTTTGTTGCTTCTCTTAACATTAGCATTGCTGCATACGCACAGTTGATGTTTACACGCCAACCGCTCATAGTTACATCAAATACTTGTCCGATAATAGTGTCTCCTCTTTTTGGAATATATTTTCCAGAAACAGGAATTACGCTAATTAATCTTCCATTAACGTTAACCATTCCAAGTTTGTTTGATATTATATTTTCTCCTTCTCTTGACGTTCCTTGCGCAGGGAGAAAGTCCATGCCTTTAGCGATTGTCTCACCAGGAACACAAATTTGTTTTGCTTCTACTATTAGACTACTAGTCATTGTTATTTCACCTATATTGTTTTTATTTTTCTATTATTTTTGTTTTTCAAAAATCGTTATTGTTTATTTTTTGACTTTAATATTATTTAGTCATTTTGTTCTTATTTATTTTTTATTGTTTTTTTTTGTTTCACAATTGTTATTTTTTATTCTATAATTTTTTTGATAACATTTCACCATGAGTGATGTTGTTTAATTTATCAAAAAATTCTTCTGTCATTCCGCCAGGTATTGATATTGTTACAAACCAATTTCCTTCGCTATCAAAATGTTCTTTGATAGTTTGTGCTGTTTTAATTGTTTGTTTTGATGAGCCCACAAATTTGTGAGGTATTTTTAATTCAAATTCACTGTTTCCTGTTTTTATCGGCAAAATTGGTTTTAGAAGTTTTATTACTTCTTGCGCTTGTTGTTCTGCAGGTTTAAACGGATCAATGTTGAATTTTATTTCTCCAACTGCTGCTTCTATTCTTGTCATTGGGTGTGGTAAATTTGTTCTTGGGTCATAACAATTTGTATGAACTATTTGTATCACTTTTTTTCTTTTCTCTTCTGTTAATTTGTGTCTGTGTTCTGTTGTAATTTGAATTAATCCTTTTTGGATTATTTGTTTTGCAATTTCTCCAACATCTTTGGTTTGAAATACTTGCTCAAGTTTAATTTCTGAAGCAAGAAGTCCTGCAGCTGCATCCATGTAGATTCTTCTTTCTGCTAATATATCGTATATATCGACGTTTTTTCCGTGTTTGAAATCTACGGCAAGATCGCTGTCAACTAAAATTTCATAGTGCTCTTTTCCTACTTTATATCGTGCGATAATAGCTTTGTCTACTCCAACCATTTTTTAACACCTTTTTTTATTTTTCTTTAACAAAATCTTGAATTTCTTTTAATGTCAATTTTTTGTATGTTTTTGTTTTTTCATCAATTACTGCAACGTCCAGCAAATCTGTGCTGAATGCTTCTTTTTTCATTTCTTTGATTATGCCTATTGCAAGTTTGAAATTTGTTTTTATAGATTCATCTTCTTTGAATTTATCACGAAGTTTTTCTTTGATTTCTGTTTCAAATTCTCCAATTGCTGTTGCTTTATATTGAAAATAAACTCCGGAAGGTTCTGTAACATAAATTTGTCCGCCATCTTCATCAACGCCTGCAATTATTAATGATACACCAAATGGTCTGTATCCTCCTGCTTGTGTTGTGATTTGTTTGTATGCACAAATATCTTTTACAATTGAAAGAATATCTATTGGACTTTCGTATGAAATTCTATGTTGTTGTGCTTTGACTTGTGCTCTGTCTATTAATACAATTCCATCTGCAACTAAACCTGCAATTGCACATGCAATGTGTTCGTCTATTTGGTAAATTTTTTCTTTTGATTTTGATACCATTAATTTATCATTTATTCTTTTATCAGCAACGATTAATACTCCATCGCTACATTTTAATGCAATTGTTATTGTTCCTTGTTTTACTGTTTTGTTTGCGTATTCTACCTGAAGCAATCTTCCGTCAGGTGCAAACATTGATGCTGTTCTGTCGTAACCCATTTGTTGATGTTGTGTGGCCGTTTGCATTTTATTTTTCCTCCTTTGATTTGTAATAAGTGTTCTTGTGTGTCTGCTCTTTTGCGATAGCAAAATATTTGCTGTATTCTTGCCAGCGGTGTATGAGCGATTATTTAGCGTCAATAATGGTAATTGCAGGTGACAACGAACACTTATTATTTATTATTTTTTAGTATGAATCTGTCAGTTTTTTTGATTATTCCGCTGACACCTATGATTTTTATTTTTTCTCTGATTAATTCTAATGATTTTCTTACGTTTTCCAGGCCTTCTAATTTTATTTTTAATATTCCTGTTTTGTTTTCTTGATTATATCTTTCTTTTAGGAATTTGTATCCTATTTTTTCAAGTCCGAAAGTTCCCACGCAATATCTTAATTGACCGTATATCAATTCATGCGCTTTTTTTTCATCAAGCGATTCATTTAGTTTGAAAACGATATATCTTTTTTTGCCCTTTTGCAATTTGATAGATTTCATTTAACAAACTCACGCAATTTTTAATTGCATTATGGTTTGAGAAGCGATGCTTTCTATTTACAAAGCAACTAATTTGTCTTCTCCCTTCACGTCAAAGAATATTGATATTGGATTGTTTATAAGTCTTTTGGCTTTATTCTATTTAAAAGTCAGCGATGAAGAAATTGATGAGTTTTATTGTGTTTGTTTATTATGAAAATGTTTTTTCTAGAAATCTTCTAAATCTTCCTATTTTTCTCTGATTATTTTGGGACTGGTGATATTTTGGTTCTTCTTCTGATGTGTGAATATGTGCGTAGCCTACTAAACTTTCTCTGACGTTCTTGTCTAAATCATCCATTCTGATTTTTTGGCCATTTGCTTGGTATGTGTTTTCCCCAGGATGATACTTTATAGATGCTCCGTTATCTCTGCAAACTTTGAAAATGATATTTTGATCTGTTGTTATTTTGTAAACTTCTTCAGTTGTAAGGTAATCGTCAAGTTTCCATCCTTCTTTTGGCATTGTGCCATTGTTCTTACTCTTTATTTGATTTTCAAAGATATTTTTGATGGTGAGTTTTGCTAAGTGATATAGTGTACGTTTTGGAAAATCTAATTTGTATTTTTCAATAGAATATCTGTTTTTTATTTCGTTAAGAATAGTTGTATCAGAATTGTGTAGTGGATTTTTAATTAATTCTTTTTTAATATCTTCAACAAGTTTCTCATCTTGTTTATACTGTTCTTCTTCTTTTGTATGATTTAGAATGCCTTCTTCTTTCTGCGATGTTGGTGTTCTAACGCCAACCATGTCATCTAATGTACTTGTCGTGTCTAATCTTGTTGTGCCGTATCTCAAATTTGTTCCCACATTTAAATTGTTTAGTATATTGTGGAGTATCTAGTATATAAATGTTTATTTTTTTAATGGCTCTGTAGAAAACATACACCGGCCTTCATTGAATTGCAACTATGATTGTAGATACATTGGCTATGTCTAAAGAACTAATTTTAATAAGTGTATAATCCTTGCTTGCCGGTAGAACTTTTCTACAGAGCTAGTCGATAAGAAGACTTTTAATAGCGTATATTTCATGTTATGTCGAATTTTTCATTTTTAACTTTGGTATGCTACTGATGGGAAAACAGGTAAATATGTGTTTATAAGTCTATTAAGAGTTCTTTTGTATCCTTGACTGGCTTTGGCAAGTGTTTGTTCATCTTTTACTTTTTCTATGAATGGGTATGATTTTAATTCGTTTGCTAAGTGACCTAATTCTTTTTCTGGAACAAATATTCCGTTTCCACGGTATTTTGTTTCGCCATTTTCTACGCATTCAAAAATTTTAAATCCACGTTTTTTGCATTCTTTTAATATCAAGTCTTGTCTATCTGTTATTCCATGTACTGTTTTATCGTCTACTATGTCATCTAATATTGAATTTTTTTTTGGCAATTTTGTTTTTTTAGAATGATTGTCTCTATTTGTTTCTTCTAAAATTTTATTATCTAAAACTCTTTCAACAATCGCTTTTGCAGTATTTGCATATTGTTGTTCTTGTGCGTTATGACTTGATTCTAATGTTATATAATAATCTATGATTTGTTTTTCTCTTTTAGAAAATTGTGTTAAATTGTTTCTTTCTGATTCTTGTTTTAATCGTTCTAATGTAGGTAATTTTATATCTTCATACATTTGATTTGATTCTTTTTTTGACACTTTTTTACAATAGAAACTTTCTTCGATAGGTCTTTCTACTACTATATCTAAGACTTCCTGCACCTCTGTTTCTGTTATCATTTTAATTAATCACTTTTTGCTTAGTCTATTATGTCGAGATTGGTATATAAAGGTATTCTCTTCATTTATAAAGCAATATACTTTTTAGTATATTATACGTTGTTTTCTTAATTATTCAAGTTTAGCACTTGTGATTAGAAATTTTCCTGTGCAACTGTTTTCTAAGACCGTTTTTGAATCAGAAATGACTATTTTTTTGTTAAAAAATGGTGCGTCAATTACTAAACTTTCATATTCTCCGCCTTCGCCTGCGACATTTAGTCCAATTTTTTTATTAATTTCTACTAATTTGTCAATTTCTTTTTCAGTTATTGTCTTTCTTAAGAATGATTTGTCAAGTCCGTCTGCTGCGATACTTGAAATAATAAATTCAAAACCTTCTTCAATTAAATTTCTTAAAAGCAATTCTTGATTCATGTGCCACAAAGGTGTAAATATTTTTAATCCTAATTTGTCACAAATTTTTTCGACTCTAGTTCTTTGATAGTTTGAGAAAATTGCACCACACGTTACACCTTCTATTTTGTAATTTTCTATTGCTTTTTTTAGTGCGATTTCTAAATCTGCTAATTCTTCTTCTTTGTCTCCTTTTGTTTTTTGTACGATGATTGGAATATTACAACTTTCTGCTTGCAATTTTGCCATTTCAATATTTGGCGTGTGATACATGTATGAATCTTTATTTTCTGAATCGATTGTTATAAAACACGAAATTTCATAATTTTGTTTTTGCATAATGTGCATTGCGTATAAAGAATCTTTTCCTCCTGAAACTAATGCTGCTAATTTTAAATTTGGATATGGATAAAATTGTTTTAAATATTCGCTTCTAAATTTGAATCCTTTTTTGTGGGATAATTTTTGAAGTGCTTTGTCAAAATATGAGCCGTACTGTGCTGCCTTTTTTGGTCTTTCCGAGATTTCGTTTGAAATTCCTATTTTTTTTGCAACATCTCGTAATATTACTTTTGATTGAATGA
This sequence comes from Candidatus Woesearchaeota archaeon, assembly GCA_041661165.1. Classification (GTDB taxonomy): domain Archaea; phylum Nanobdellota; class Nanobdellia; order Woesearchaeales; family JBAZVA01; genus JBAZVA01. Next base: position 6,188 of record JBAZVA010000020.1, read on the forward strand.
TTGGGTTATCTTTGCTAAATTTATTTGAAATATTATTTTCAGTTAATTTGTATTTTGCAGGAATTTTTAATGCAAAATCTGCTAACGTTTTGTCTAAGAACGGAAGACGTAGTTCCAGATTGTGATTCATTGTAATAACATCATCTCGATACATGTCACGTTCGTAAATTTTTCTAAGCCCTGATAAACATTCTTCATTTACATTTTGTGATTTTTTGTGTCTGTCGTAGCCTGCAAATATTTCTTCAGAACCTAACCCTGAGAAAATTACTTTTATATTATCTTTCTTTGCAAGTTCGCATGCAACATAGAATGTAAGTCCTACTCCAACTTTTGTAACGTTAGAATCTTCAATTAATGGAACTACTTTTTTAATATATTTTTCGACGTCTTTTAATTTTACGACTTTGAATTTTAAATCAAGTTCTAATTCTTTTGCAACTTTTTTTGCGTATGTTAAATCTGGCGCTTCTTGTTCTGATTCGACAGCTGCAGTGTAGCATGTAAAATTTAATCCTAATTGTTTGCAAACGTATGCAATTACTGTTGAATCAATTCCTCCTGAAAATAAAATTCCAAAAGGTTTGTGAGGAATTCTTTTTTTAATAGCGTTTGTTACTAACTGTCTTGTTCTTTCTATTAATTCTTTGTGTGTATCTGTGTGTTCTGGGGTGATTGTGAGAAAATCTCTCTTGATTATGTCTGTTTTTTTTGTTTTAATATCGTATTCTATAATTACTCTTGGATTTAATTCTTCAATATTTTGAATTTTTTGTTTTATTAGTGCTTTTTTCTCTGACGCAAAAGCTAGATTTTCTGTTAATGCATACCAGATTGGTTTTACGCCAAATAAATCTCTTGCTAAATAAACTTTGTCTTTTTTTTGATAACAAAAAGCATAAACTCCATCAAATTCTTCTAATGCACTTATTCCTTTTTGTTCTAATAATTTGAATGCTACTTCAGAATCGTTTCTTGCATTAAAATTATATTTATTATTTAGTTCTTCCCAATTGTAAATTTCTCCATTGATTGCAAATCTAGAATTATTTGATATTAGTGGTTGTATAACAAAATTTACTATGGAATGTAAATTGTGACCTATTGCAGATTCTTCTTTTAGATCGCTTGGTGATAATTTTAAATTTTGGAGTTTTTTACTTGTTATGTTATTTGATAATTTGTTGTTTTTTGTTGTTTTTTCTTTGTGTTTAACTTCTATACTTTCTGATGTGAATAGATTCTTTTCTGTTGCAATACCAAAACCGTCAAGTCCACGATTTTTCATGATTTTTAATCCATTTAGAACTAGTTTTGATGCATTCTTGTAATTGTAGAATCCGATAATTCCGCACATAATCATTAAAGAAGGGTTTTGTTTTAAAAACGTTAGGTTTTTATAAAAGAAGAGTATTCTTATTATTAGTACTGCGTTTCTTTATTCTGGTTTGTGCGGTAGTTATTAGATATATTGGCGCTATGCGCACGTTGATGTTAAAAGGTGTGGTTATGGAAAAAATAGACAAAAAAATAATTACTGATAAATTTGTAGAAAAAGATAAAACTGTAATAAGTGTTGTAAATCTTTCAAAGATTTTCAAAGTGAAGACAAAAGAAGAAGGAGTATTTGGGAGCATTAAATCAGTTTTTTCTCCGAAGTATAAAAATATTGACGCAGTAAAAAATATAAGTTTTTCTGTGAAAGAAGGAGAGTTAGTTGCGTTTATCGGACCTAACGGTGCAGGAAAATCAACAACACTAAAAATGCTTTCGGGAATTTTGTTTAATGACGGTGGTTTTGTAAGAATATTAGGACTTGATCCGCAAAAAGATAGACAAAAGATGTGTTATAGTGTTGGTACTGTGTTTGGACAAAAACCACAACTTTGGTTTCATTTGCCAGCGATTGATTCTTTTAATTTATTTGCAAAAATTTATGATTTGGATCCAAATGAATACAAAAAGAGATTGAACTATTTGATAGACTCTTTTGAAATAAAGGAATTTCTGAATCAACCGGTAAGAAAGTTGTCTCTTGGGCAGAGAATGCGTTGTGAAATTGTTTTGTCTTTACTTCACAAGCCAAGGATTTTGTTTTTGGATGAACCAACAATCGGACTTGATATTGTTGTAAAGAAAAGTATGCGTGAACTTATTAAAAAAATAAACAGAGAGGAGAAAGTTACGGTTATTTTGACAAGTCACGATATGCAAGATGTTGAAAGCATTTGTGATAGGGCTATTATTATTAACAAAGGAGTAATAGTGTATGATGGTTTTTTTGATAGTTTGAAAAAGAAATATCTTTCGAAGAAAGTTGTTCATGTTTTGTCAGAATCGAAACTCAAATTTATTAAAACCGAGGGTGTGAAAATTGTTTCGCAGATTGATTTTGAAATTAAATTTGAAATTGATACAAAAAAAGCTTCGCTTCAGAAAGTTATAGATTCTGTTATGAAGAAAAATGTAATCGAAGATATTACTATCGAAGAAGCTCCGATAGAAGATGTAATTGAGAGGATTTATACGAAATGACTGTTGGGAAATATTTAGAAGTCGCAAGAATTAATTTTATAAATAGTTTTGCGTACATTGGAGACAGATTCATGTCATCAGTGTTTATTGCGATAATTATTTTCATATTAGTTTGTCTTTGGAAAGTAATTTATGCAGCAAACATTCCAATAAAAGGATTTACTTTTTTGATGATTATTTGGTATCTTGTAATGACTGAGTCTCTTGTTACTAGTTTTGGCGGTATAATAGAACAGATTGGGCTTGAAGTTCAATCGGGAGATATTACTAATCATATGAATAAGCCTTATTCATATTTTTTGTTTAAATATGCAACATCAATGAGTTACGCTGTCGTGAATTTTTTTATTACTTTTGTCTTATCTGCAATAATTGTATTATTATTTGTCGGACCTATTTTTGTTCCAGTAATTTATATTCCTTTTATTTTGATATCTGTTTTACTTGCGATTACTCTTCATTTTGTGATGATGTATTGTATAGGGATTTCTGCATTTTTTTTAGAAGATGTGAAATCTTTTGCATTTATTTATGATAAAATAGTATTTACTGTAGGAGGTATGCTTTTACCGTTAGAATTTTTTCCAGCGATGGTTCAAGGAGTTGCCGGATTTTTACCTTTTAGTTATGTTGCGTATCATCCTGCAAAATTATTTGTCATGTTTAGTTTTTCTTCTTTTTTTAGCGTAGTTATGGTTCAATTAGTTTGGATTGTTATTTTTTCGTTACTTGCTATATTTTTATATAGAATTTATACAAGGAGGCTTGCCGTCAATGGTGGTTAAGCATATAAAAATGTATTTTGAATATTTTAAAATTGCGGCTTCTACTGCCATGGAATATAGAATTAATTTTATTATGCAAGTAATTTCAATGGCAGTTAATGATTTTATCTGGGTAATTTTTTGGTTTTTCATATTTCGAAATTTCAACAATATTGCAGGGTGGACTTTCAAGGATATGATCTTACTTTGGGCGATTGTTGCTACATCTTATGGAATTTCAGGATTATTGTTTGGTAACAGATCAAATATTGCGGATATAGTTGTGAATGGCGGACTTGATTTTTATCTTACTTTGCCAAAGAACGTACTTTTTCATTTGCTTGTTTCAAGAATAAGTTGGTTCTGTTTAGGTGATGTTGTTTTTGGAGTTATTGTTTCATTTTTTGTACTAAGTGTATCGCAAATTCCGTTATTTTTGTTTTTATTAACCACGTCTACTATTATTACTGTTGCGTTTGGTGTGATTACTGGGTCACTTTCTTTTTTTATTGGGGATTCTAGACAAACTTCAAAAACATTATGGATGAGTATTTTGTGTGTCGCCACTTATCCTTCTTCAGTATTTAGCGGATTTGCAAAAATTCTTATTTTTACAATTTTGCCTGCTGCGTTTATTTCAGGAGTCCCCGTAGAATTACTTAGAACATTTAGTTTGCAATGGTTTTTTATTTTAATAGGATTTACAATATTAATATCTTTGATTGCGATAGTTATGTTTTATGCCGGATTAAGAAGGTATGAAAGCGGTAATCAGGGTTTTGTCAGAATGTAATTAATACTTTAGTTTATATTTTTAGTAGTAATAAGTGTTCGTTTCATCGGCAATTACAATTATTCACGCTACTTATTTATTCATACACCGTTAGTGGGGACGAACAAAATATACTTGCAAACGCTTGAGAGCCAGTAGTACGAACACTTATTATCTGCATTTTTTAAATATCTTTTTAAATCCTTATATATCACTTTTGTTATGACTCAATCAAAGATAGTAAGTACATATGTTGCACTTATCTGTAATTTTTTGTTGTTTTGTTTGAAACTTTGTGCAGGACTTATCTCTGGTTCTATCGCTTTAATTTCTGATGCTGTAAATTCTTTTACTGATATTTTTACTTCAATTGCAATCATGATTAGTGTTCGTGTTGCACACAAACATCCGGACGAAACTCATCCATTCGGACATCATAGAGCAGAACCGATTGGTGGATTAGTTGCGGCAGTTGTTGCGATTTTACTTGCGTTTGAAATAATTAAAGAATCTATTTTAATGATTTTTACTCCACACGTAATTGTAATTTCTAAATTTGTAATTTTTGTAGTGTTATTTACTATTCTTTTAAAATCTGTAATGTTTTTTTATTTTAAATATGTTTCAAAGAAACATAATTCACCTGCAATAAATGCACTTTCGTATGATTCAATTAATGATGTACTTGTTACTCTATCTGTACTTATTGGTCTTGTTTTGTATTATTTTAAAGCACCATATTATGTAGATGGAATAATTGGTGTTATTATTGGTATTTGGATTATTAGAAATGCTATGGTGATTGGACTTGAAAATATGAATTATTTGATGGGTAGAAGACCATCAAACGAAGTTGTTGAACACATTATTTCTGTTACGAAATCTATCAAGGGAGTAAAAGGCACTAATGATGTTTTTGCACATTTTGTCGGACCATTTGTTCATGTAGAAATTCATGTTGAAGTTGACAGGAAGATGAGTTTAGAAAAGGCTCACGAAATTGGAAATACTGTTAAACATAAATTGCAGGATATAGGAATTGTTGACAGAGCATTTGTGCATATTGATCCTAGATAGAATTTTATTGTTTCTTGATAATTCTTGATTACTTAAAAATTTTAATCAGATTATTTCTTACGCAGAAATGTAAAATAAAAAATAAATACTAGTTGTAGTTTGAAACACAAATGACTGTGAAATATTATTTTGATACTTGTATTTGGAGAGATTATTATGAAGACAGGATAGGTTTTAATAATAGGCCATTGGGTAAGTATGCATCTGATTTGATTTTGAAAATACTTTCAAAAGGTGATAAGATATTATTTTCTGATTTTGTTGTAAATGAGTTAAGTGTGGCTTTTGGTTATGAAGAGATAAAACAAATGTTTGGATTATTGTCTTTATTAGATATATTGCAAAGAGTGGAAGTAACAAAAGAAGAATATTTGAAAGCAAAAATACTTGCTAATAAAAGAAAGATTCCGACTGTTGATGTATTGCACGCGATTGTTGCAAGAAACAATGGTGCGATAGTGATATCTCAAGATAATCATTTTTTACAGTTAAAAGATCTGGTTGATGTGAGGAAACCTGAGGATATCTAATCCCATTTTTTTTCTTTGATTAGTTGATTAAAAGCATTTTCTCTCATTTTCTCCCAGTCTTCATCAGAAATTTTCTTTTTTGAAGTGCCTTTTAATGCTAGAAATTCTTTTATTGTTTCTTCTCTTTTTAACTCTTTTAACTTTTCTCTTATTGCATCTCTTATGAATTCTGTTCTTGTGCTGAAATTGTGTTCTCTTATCGTATTGTCGATGTTGTGAAGCATTGCTTCATCCAGTTTTAGACTTATTATTTCCATGGTAATACTATGTATATACAAAGTAATATTTAAATGTTACGGTTTTTGATTGTTTTGGTAAATTATCATCGATAAAACATATTTTTTGTTTTTATTTTTAAAGTAACTACTATTAAGTTAGTAAATTAGTAATATTTATAAATAGAAAAAGAACAAAAAATGTTATGAATATCAGAACTAAAAATATTGCATTTCTCTTGACAACTGCCGCGATATTAACAACTCAGTATTTTTTTCAAAAAGAAATTGATTCAATGGTCGATTCGATTTTAAAAAAATATTTGTCACAAGAATGGGCTGAAAAGGTAGGGGAAAAATTAATTAGTACTCAAATAGGTGAAACTGCGACAACTTTTTTTCAAAATTTAAATAATTCTAAACTGGCAAAGCAGGGAACGGTTCGTTTTAGTGTTTATGATAAAGATGGACTTGATAAGATTTTGATAAATAATAATTCATTACAGAATCAAAATTTGACTCAGATTCCAGCAACAGGTTTTCAGAATTTATACGATCACGGAGTATCGATAGAATTAAAACATCTTAAAGAAGGAAGATATATTTTTACAATATCATATTCTGATAAAAAAGAAAATGTTAATTCAAAAGAATTTACATTTGATGTAAAAGATCCAAATGGAATTGGACAAGAAACTCTATACGGTTCAAGAGGAAAAATAGACAATAAATTTTTTCCAAATGGAAAAGAAGATATTCAATTATAATTTGTTTTTTTAATTACTTAAATTAATTTTTGTTTATTGATTAGTAAACAGATTTCAAATTTCTTTTCTTAATTTCTTCCAAGATTGCTGACATGAACTCTTTGGAATCTTTTGCGCCGACAACTCTGTTATCTCTTGTTCTAATATTAACAGTATTTGACTCTAGCTCTTTATCTCCTATTACAAGAATATAATTTACCTGTTCTAATTGTGCATCACGAACTTTTTTATTTATTGTTTCTGAACGAGAATCTATTTCCACTCTGATTTTTTCTTCTGAGAATAGTTTTTGAAGTGTGTTACAATATTCAACGTGTCTATCTGCAATTGGTAGAAGTTTTACCTGAACAGGAGACAACCATAATGGGAATTTTCCTGCAAAATGTTCTACTATAATTCCTGTGAATCTTTCAAGTGAACCCAAAACTGCTCTGTGAATCATTACAACTTGATGTTTTTTACCATCTTGGCCTTCATATTCTGCTTCGAATCTTTGAGGTAAATTAAAATCTAATTGACAAGTTGGGCATTGCCATTTTCTTCCAAGTGCGTCAGTCAAATCAATATCAATTTTTGGTCCGTAGAATGCACCATCTCCTGCTTTAATTTTGTATGCGATTCCTGCTTTATTTAATGCGTTTGCTAATTGTGCTTCTGCTTTTGTCCAAGTCTCTTCTGAACCTAATGCGTCTTTAGGTTTTGTTGATAAATAGTATTCAAGTCTAATTGCAAAAATATCTTCCCAGACATATTTGATAAATTCAAGCATTGAGAAAACTTCTTCTTCAATTTGTTCTTCTGTGCAGAAAATGTGTGCGTCATCTTGTGCGAATTTTCTTACTCTCATAAGTCCGCCAAGAACACCTTTTAGTTCGTTTCTATGAAGCATACAAAAATCTGCGATTCTTAACGGCAAATCTTTGTAACTTTTTGTTGAATTTTTGAATATCAATAAGTGAGACGGGCAGTTCATTGGTTTTAGTGCGAACTCTTGTCCGTCTACGATATTTATGAACATATTTTCTTTATAGAAATCCCAGTGTCCTGATGTTTCCCATAATTTTTTATTAAACATCTGTGGAGTAATTACTTCTTTGTAATTTCTTTTTCTGTATTCATCTCTTATGAAATTTAATAATTCATTATAGATTACTGTTCCTTTTGGTAAAAAGAAAGGACTTCCTGGAGAATATTCGTGAAACATAAATAGTTCAAGTTCTTTTCCTATTTTTCTGTGATCTCTTTTTTCTGCTTCTTCTATTAATGTTAAATATTCAGTTAATAATTTTTTATCAGGATACGAAATTCCGTAAATTCTTGCAAGTGATTTGTTTGTCGCATCTCCTCTCCAATAAGCGCCAGAAACTTTTGTTAGTTTAAATGCTTTAATCATGCTAGTGTTTGGCAAATGAGGTCCACGGCATAAATCAGAATATTCTCCTTGTTCGTAGACTGTTAACGCGCTGTCACTATACTCTTCTATAATTTCTTGTTTGAATTCGTTTGATTTGAATAATTTTTCTGCTTCTGATTTGGAAATTTCTTTTCTGACAATTGGTAAACGTTCATTTACAATTTTATCCATTTCTTTTTCTATTAGTATTAAATCTTCAGGAGTAAATGGTTCATGATCAAAATCGTAATAGAATCCATTTTCAATCGAAGGACCAATTGTAGGAACTGCTTTTGGAAATAGTCTTGTAACTGCTTGTGCTAATACATGTGCACTTGAGTGCCAGAATACTTCTTTTCCTTCTTTTGCATCAAACTTTAGTAGGATTAATTTAGCATCTTCGTTTATTTTAAAAGTCATATCAACTAATACATCGTTAATTTTAGCAGCGACGCATGCTCTTGCTAAACCTTCACTAATGGATTTTGCAATATCAAGTGGAGTTGTGCCTTCCTGATATTCTTTTACTGCTCCATCCGGAAATGTTATTTTTATCATTTTTTACCTTATTTTATTTTTTACTAACTGTGTTATTTATTTGCTATTGTTTTTTGCTTTTTTTATTGCTTTATATACTATAAATGAGATAATAGTTGATTTATAAGTATTTCTAGTTAAATTTATAAAAAAACTTTCTATATCTCTTATTAATGAGAGAACGAACATTATCTTGGGCGATAAATTCTACTGGTGACAAGGTATTTATTGATGAATTAAAGGATAAAGATTTTGAAGCAAAATATAATTGTCCACATTGTTTTTGTGAAGTTATTCCGAGACGTGGAGATAAGAAAATCTGGCATTTTTCACACAAAGGAGAAGAGTGTGAGTATGTTAAGAAATTAAAAAATACGAAAAAAGATACTGCTTCTAATTCTTCACTTTCTAATTTTATGACTAAGGGAAAAACCATTGATATAAAAGATATGGATTTTGAAGATTCTGATATTTTTACTTGTGTTCTTTGCAAAAAAGAAGAAAACAAAGAAAAAGGTACTGAATGGTCTAAAAAAGTGTGGATTTGCAAGAATTGTTATTTACATTTGTCAAACGATGAAATGAAAAAGTTGGAATTAATTGAGAGCAGATATAATTAATTTTTATACTGTATCTACTTCTTTACCGGCAAGCAAAACAGTACTAAGCAAAATAGTTGATTCTTTAGAATAAACAATAATATTGGTACAATTATTAGTAATATATGAAAGGCCGGTAAGAAGAATTCTGAGTATTAATACGAGTTAAAAGAAATAAGTTCATCATCTTTCTCTTCCATGATTATGCTGTGCACTTTTGTTTTTCTTTTAATAAATTTTTCTATCATGAATAAATCTGACGGAATTATTTTTTCTTTTTTTAATTTTTTTATTTCAAACCATTTTAGATGTTCTTTATTTTTAATTGGAATATCTATCGTTTTTGTTTCTGCTTTTGTCAGTATGAAAATAAATGCGTGCTTATATTCTTCATTTTCTTTTAGTCTTTCATGCAAAACTCCACATATTTTATTGAATTTTACATCTAATTCTGCTTCGTGTTTTATGCAATTTATGCTTGCATCTTTTATTGACTCAGGAATTCTTAATTTTCTGCCGAATATACTCCAATAACCTTTGTATGGCTTTTTTTCTCTTTTGATTAAAAGAATTTTATTTTTGTTTGTCACAATTACAAGAACAACTCCGTTACATCCAAGTTCCATATTAGAAATATTTGAATGAAAAGGAATCATTTTTTCATATTCTTTTGTTAGTTTCCAAAATTCTTTTTCTTTTTTTATTATTCCTTCTTTTTTAAGAGATTCAATGTGGTAAGCTATCATGTTTGAACGGATATTTAGTTTCTTTTCTATATCGCTGAATTTTAATCTGCTTTTCTCTAAGAAAAGTTCAAATATTTTCTTTTTGTTTCCCTTGAATATTGAGTCTACTCCCATACATTCTAGATATGGGTTTTTGTTTATAATCCTAACTTTTTTGAAATGTGCCGAAAGTCTTTACCTGCCTTCACATATAGTGTTAATATTTGTACTTAGTAGGAGTTCTTATCGGAATTTGACTTGTAATCTGCATACGAGTCTGCTTGCTGGTAAAGACTTTTTTACTTTTCTAAAAGAGTTTTCTTGCGCACATTACTAATTCATCGTATATTCCATCTATAAGGTCATAATTCTTTGCTTCGTCTATTGTTACCCATTTATAGTCTTCTGAATCTGCGTCTAGTTTTACTTCTCCGTTTTTGTATTGGCAAGATAGGCTGATTATCATTGTTGGAACTCCACCATCACGCTCAAAAACAATACTTGTTACGTAGTTTATATCTTTTATTTCTAGATTTACTTCTTCTTTTACTTCTCGTCTTATTGTTTTTTCTAAAACTTCGTAATGAAGTCCTGCGGAGTTTTTTTCTATCGATTCATAATCTTCTTTGTCTAATTTTCCTCCAGGAACGGTCCATTTACCAGGATAATATTTTTCTTTGCTACTTCTTTTTGTTATTAAAAATTTATTGTTTTTTACTACTATTGCCGTTGCTACTATTACAAATTGTGTCGCCATTTTATCTTCCTCACTTGTTCTAATTATTTAGAATGATGTTTAGAAATTAATAAACAATTCCTCGATTTTTATTGAGTAAATTTTTAATTTTTAAGATGTTTTTTATTTATAGAATATGGAATCTTCTTTGTCTGTTTCTTTTTTATCTTCTTTTACTTTTTCACTTTCTATTTTTATTTGTTCTTTTGGTTTTTCAACATTTTGTGTTTCTGACGATTCTTTTTTATTTATTAAAAAAGTATGACATTCTTCTATGTCTTGAATATAGTTTACTTCTATTGGTGTCGATGTCAATGTTATTGGAATTTCTGAATTTTGTTTATTTGATAATTGAATAACGAGTGTTCCTGTTTTTAGAAGGAAATCGTTTAAATTTTGTTTTGTTTTTATTCTTACTATATTTTGGTAGGGTATTTTTATGGTATTATTTGCAAGAGTTTCATCCATATAAGAATATTTTATGTGTTTTTCATAAAAATCTATTTTAGTTGACGACGCTTTCTTCATTCTTGTAAATAATTTTGTAAGATTATTAACGAATATCCCAATGACTAAGAGTATTAATAGTGCTAATATAAATTCGAATATTGTTTTGTCAAAACTTATATCTATTATTTCGCTTAGTTTGGCTGCTAAAATGAAATATGTGCAAATTATAATTCCTACTATTAGAATTAATAAAAAAATATATTTCGCGAGGAAAAAAAATTGGAGTTTTTTTGTATTCGGATAAAATGATTTTAATAAATTGTTTTCTTTAATACTATTTTCCACATCGTCTGCCATTTTGTATCTATGACTCTATTTTATTTTTGCGCCGGATGCGACGTTTGATGTTATGATTGTGTTATTATGTTTTAATATGTTATCATTACATAGAATTTGTCTTTTGTCGTTTGTTTTTATATTAAATTTTGTAAATTCTGTGATTTCTATTTCTTTTTTTGGTTCTCCTTCTTCAAACCAAACTTTAGTTCCATCTTCCAAATCGTCAGCATGTAAAATGTCTAGTTTTCCTTCAAGTTCTGCAGCCAAAACCATTCCCTGTGATTCTACTCCTCTAAGATTTGCTGGTTTTAAGTTTGACAAGAAACAAACTTTTCTTCCAATTAAATACGCTTTGTCAATATGTTTTCTTAGTCCTGCGACAAGTTGTCTTACATTTGAAGTTCCGTCGTTTAATTTTAGTACGTAAAGTTTATCTGCACTTGGATGATCTTCGACAGATAAAATTGTTCCGACACGAATGTCTAATATTGAACTTGATGATTTCTCTTCTTTTTTCGTATCTTTCTTTTTTATTCCAGAATATTTTTGTTTGAACAATTCTTTATTCTCGTCTTCTAATTTCGTGAATAATATTTTTGCAGTGCCCAAATTGAAGGAAGTCTTTAGTCCGTCTTCTTTTGTTCCAAGCATTTCATACATTTCTTCTGAAACATTTGGCATGTATGGGGAGCATAACTTTGCGAGAGTCAATATTGTGTTGCATAATGTACACATGACTTTGTTTGTTTTTTCAATATCTTGTTTTACCAATTCCCATGGTTTGTTTTCCTGGAAATAAGTATTTCCCATTTTTGAGATGTGCATTATTTTTTTAAGTGCGTCTTTTAATTCTATCTTTTCCATTAATTCGTGATATTTGTGTTCTTCTTTTTTGACTTCTTCTAGAAATGCAATGTCTTTTTCGTTTAGTTCTTTTGCATCTATTTTAGAACTCATGAATCTGTTTGCAAATGTAATTGTTCTATTCACTAAATTTCCTATATTTGCTACAAGTTCGTTATTTATTTTTGTTTGAAAATCGTTCCATTCAAAATCAGTATCACTTTTTTCTGGTCTTAACATCATTACGTAATATCTCCAGGAATCCTGTCTGATACCTGTTTCCATTGCTGAATCTGCAAAAATACCCACTCCTCTTGATTTTGAGAACATTTGTCCTTCGTAATTCATAAATTCATTTGAAGCCATTTTTGATAGTAATGTGTAGTTGTCATTTGCCCCTATTAGAAATGCCGGAAACATTATTGTGTGGAAAGGAATATTGTCTTTTCCGATAAAATTTACTAATTCTGTTTCTTTAGGGTTGTGCCACCATATTTTCCAGTTGTCCGGGAGGCATTTTTTTGTAATTGATATGTATCCAATTGGCGCATCAAACCAACAATAGAAAACTTTATTTTCGTAGCCTTTTTTTGGAACAGGTATTCCCCATTTTAAATCTCTTGTGATGCATCTTTGTTTTAATCCTTTTTCTATGTAACCTTCTGTCATATTAACTGCGTTAGTTGCCCAGTTTTTGTTTACGCTATTAATCCATGTTTTTAATTTTGGCTCTAATTTTGGAAGATCAATAAAAAGATGATTTGTTTTTTCTATAATTGGAGTTTTTTTACAAATTGAACATTTTGGTTCTTTTAATTCTGCAGCATTAAGTAAATCTCCGCAAGATTCACATTGATCTCCTTTTGCGTTTTCGTATCCGCATTTCGGACAAGTTCCTGTTACAAATCTATCTGCTAAAAATCCGTGGTCAGGACATTTTAACTGTTCAATTTCGTCTTCTAAAATATATCCGTTTGCATCAAGTTTATTAAAAATATCTGTTGCAATTTCATAATTTTCTTTGTCTGACGTTCTTCCGAAACAATCAAAATCGCATGAGAACCAATCGTATGCCTCTTTTTGTAATTTGTGATATTTGTCGCACACTTCTTTTGGAGTTACTCCTTCTTCAATTGCTTTTGTTTCTGTTGCAGTTCCGTGTTCGTCTGTACCGCAAACGAAAATGCAAGGAATTTTTTTTACATATTTTAAATATCTAGAATAAACGTCTGCCGAAATTATTGGCATCATTGTACCTAAATGTGGTAAATTATTAACGTATGGCAACGCTGCTGTTACTAACGTTCTTCTGATTTCAGTCATGTGTTTTATTGGCCTTTCTTTCTTTATAAATATATATTATGTGGTGGGTGTGTCCCCAAAGTTTTACCTGCTTGTGAATGTATAGCAAATATTTTTGCTATTGTAATAGTCGCATTGATAGAGGGATTAGAATAAGTGCATAAATTTTGCTTGGCAGGTTAAAACTTTGGACACACCTTAATGTGGTTGTTTTTTTAATGGTCTTTACCGGCCTAGAATTATAGCGCTAATAATTGTATTGAGTAAAAGTTCCGATTGGAACTAGATAAGATGAGTGCATACTGTTTTGCGTGCTGGTAAAGACTTTTTTGATCAGCCTAACAATTTAGTCTTGACGGACGGTGTTATTCTTATCAATTTGTGCGATTTTTGTTGATTTGTCTTCTGTGTTGTAAGTGTATGCGATATTGATATTTTCAATTGGATTTAATCTTAATACATATACTCTTTCACCATTAATTGTTTTTCTTCCTAATATTCCTTTCTGACCGTTTATTTCGCATCTGATGTTTGTTTTTCCATTGCGTTTTGCTTTGAAATATTCGTCCATTATTTCTTTACTAGGATTTACTATAATTTGTTTTTCTATATGAGTATGAATTCTACCTTCTGTTGCACCAGTGTTACCCATTATTCCTAGTTGTGTGTTTTTTGTTAAATTTTGACCTCTTCTAACGAAAACTGCTTGTAAATGTTCATACTCGTAATAAATTCCCATTCCATTTCCAGAATCATCTAAACGTTCTGTAACTACAAAATTACCTCTTGTATCTAAACTATCTTTAATATAATCGTTTTTTAATTCGATAACTTTTTCATTATTAAAAAGCGGAAATACTTTTGATTCTTTTGACCAAACGTCTATTCCCGGATGAATTTGTGTTCCACGGTTTTTACCAAATTCACTAAAAATGGGTTTTTTCTCTTCTAAAACAATAGTTCCTTTTTCATTTGTATTAATTATTGAACTTGAATCAATTGTGCTTATTGTTGTCGTGTCTTCTTTTACTATATTTGATTGATTTTGTTTTTCTGCGTCATTGATAAGAACTGAAGATGTTTTGTTTTGTTCTGGTATTATGTTTGATATGAATGTTGTTGACGCAGTAGTATTTGCAATTACAAAAAGAAATAATGCTGTTACAACTCCTCTATTCAATCTTTCTTTAAGATTATATATTCTTGAATAAAAGCTAGTTTTAGTTATTTTTTTATCACTTGTATTTTCAATTAAATTAAAGAATGCTTTTTCTGCATCTAATGCTGCTTTAAAAAATTTATTATCATTATTTTTTATTCCGAATTCTTGGTCTTCTAATATTTTTAAATAGTTTTCAATTCTGTCCATTATTTCTTTTTTTGAAGTTTCATCTTTTGCTTTGTATAATTGTGAGATTTTTGGAAATATTTTTCTTTGTTTTTCTATTATTTGCATTAATATTATTTTTAGATCTTCTGATACTGTTTTGGAATTGTAAATGTTATCTTTTCTTGTAATATATTTTGAAAGCTCTTCCGATTCTTTAATTACTTCATTAAGTGGGTTTGTTCTAAATAAACCACTAAGCCATTTTAGAAAATTTGACATTTTGCACACTCTTTTGTTTATTATAGTTGTTTTTTAATTTATAAATCAATTGATATTTTTATAAATGCTTTTGTTTACATTATTGTTATGAAGATTGTATATATACCTACTGTATCTAAAACTAAGCCCGATTTGTCTTCGATAAAGGCAAAGTTGCCTTCTAAGGTACTTTTGTTTACGACTGCGCAATATTTGCCGTACTTGGAAGATATGAAGAAACAAATTGGTGGACATGTGATAAAGCCGAAGTTGAGTCATACTTCAAATTTGGGTCAGATACTTGGTTGCACAAAATTGTCTAAGGATGATGTTTTGGGTTACGATGCTATACTTTATGTTGGTGATGGGGTGTTTCATCCAATTGCACTTTCTAATGATTTAATTGATGTGTTTTGTTTTAATCCTAGAAGTAAAGAGTTTACTAAATTGGACGAAAATTATTTTTCTAAAATTGAGAAGAAGAAAAAACTTGGATTAAATAAATTTTACAGAAGTAAAGAAATTGGCGTACTTATTTCTACTAAATTCGGACAGAAAAGAACAGGACTTATGTCTGCACTTGAAAAGAATTATCCTGACAAACATTTCTATGGAATTATTTTTGATACTTTAG
>JBAZVA010000021.1:0-21612 GCA_041661165.1 Candidatus Woesearchaeota archaeon
ATTTCGAAGACAAAAAATATAATTTATATTTTTTCCTATCATGTTATCACCTATTTTGTTATGTTAATTTTTTACTACGTTTTAGATGTTTTTTACCAGCAAGCAGACTTGTATGCAGTATATGAATGTAGTTCCAAACGTCGCTTCTAAATTACACAAATATTTACATTATATATCTAGGCTGGTAAAAAATAGTTTTGACGTAGTGTATTTTTTTATAATCCGAATAAATCCTCAACTTTGCATTTGAATTCTTTTGAAAGTTTAAGTGCGAGTTCAAGTGATGGGACGTATTTTCCACTTTCTATTGAAATAATTGTCTGTCTTGTTACTTCTACATTTTGTGCCAGTTTTTCCTGGCTTAATCCGACTTTATCCCTGAATTCCTTTAGTTTATTTTTTGATATTGTCATGATTGTTACCTTGTTTTTGTATACTATTTTATGTTGTTTTTTGTTCTTTATGTAAAGTATACTGTACGTATAGTATGCTTTACTATATAAACTTTTTGTTTTTCTATGTTTTTACTTATTAAGCAGGTACCATTTTTTACTATTTAATTGGAAATAGTTATAAATCATTGTTTTGTTTGGTATGTGATGGGCTTTTTTAGTGGGTTAGTTAGTAAATTAAGAAGAAAAAGTGTTTCTGACAATGATGTGGATTTAACAGTTAAAAATGTTTTAAATCCTGTTAAAGAATCAATTATTGAAAATGTTTTAGATTCTATAATAAATAATTCTTTAATTTTGAATAATAATACTATAAATGATGATGGTCATCTTGATTTTATTAAAAAATCTAGATTAAAAGAAGTTTCTATTAGAGAAATTGAAGAATATGCATCTGATAATTTTTCACTTATTACTTTTGTTACTCAATTGAAAAATAGAAACTTAAATATTTATTTGCAATGTGATAATTATATTTCGTATCATAAATCTTTTTCAACTGATTTTTTAAAAGACACTTCTTTTTTGAAATCTAAATTTACTTCTTCACAAGAAAAAAGAGCGATTAGTGAGTTCAATAGAAGACCGTTTGTTGAAATTATGGTTTACGGTCAAAGACTTTTTGATATTAAAGGATTAATGTCAGTAACTCCGACTGGAATTAATATTCATTCTATGAATTATGATGATAAATTAGCTCGAGTAGTATTTGAAAAAAATGTTAATTATCCTGAGTTTTTTTTAATTAATTCAACTAATATTTATTCTCAAAAAAAGACACAATTAAGTGATTATAATTATTCTGAAATCTTAGAGAAATCGCAGTGGGTTATGTATGTTAATCCTTTTGTCAAATCGGTATTGTTAAATTGTAGATCGTTTGAAAAATATACTATATTTCCAAACAATAGCACTAAAATTTTACAAGAACCTTCTATTATTGGTTTGAATGTATTTGATGATTTTAAACATAATAATGATACTAAAGTTGGTTATCTTCCGGTATTGTTTTCGACATTATCTTTTGACGAATTAGTTAATGGGTTAAAAAATTATAATGGTAATACGTAATATTATCTATATTTATTACTAGCTTATAATACTAAATTTTATAAGTAAAACAAGGGTTATTTTTATATTATGGACAAATTACCCAAACTGCCTTCTGTTAATTCAGGACATATTTCTATTACAGATTTGGATTTTTTGAAAGAAGATAGTACTTTTGATTATAAGCAATTTGGATTAAAACAAAGAATTTATAATTATTTTAAAGATAAATGTAATAAATATAATAAAGAACTTTTACATTTAAATGATGTGGGTGTTGCATTATTATTTGGCGTAATTCTTGGTGGTAATTATTTTGGATTATCTGATAATAATAGAAAGGATATTATATCAAAAGCAAGTCAAGAAAAATCTGCCATTAATTTGGATGTGTCTGATTCTGAAGATTTAATGTCAGAATGTATTGATACTAAAAATGAAACATTTTCTGATTTGTTTTCAAAAAATAAAACTGCTTTATATGTTCCAGTTAAAAGAACTATTTCTTTTTCTGATGTGAGGGAGATTGTAAAAAAAGCAGAAAGAAGATATAAAATAAAGATGGGTGGTGCGGGGCCGCTTGCTTCAATGCTTGCTTCATACGGAAATCATTTTTCTCTTGATAAAGGAGATACTTTGGAACTTAGAGGAAAGGATCTTAAAAGATCTTTGGAATGCGAATTAAATTCTTCAAATGATTATAGTAATGATATGGATGCATTAAAATCTATATTAATATATAAAAGTAAAAAGTTTAGAAATAAAAAAGATTCATGTAATTTTTTAATAAAAATAAAAAATGGAAAGTATGCTATTCCTGCTTCCATGAGTTGTGATGCTGTAATTACTGGAAAGATTTCTGGAATTGCAAAGTATTGTTTTGATCAGGATAATTACGTGGTACTTTATTTTGATTCTGCAAGTGTTGGGGCTGTTATATTTCAACCTTCTTTTTTGGTTAAAAAACTTACTTCGGTTCCTAATCTTAAGCTTACTATGATGGAATTATTTAAGAGAGAGAAAGAAAAAGGAGGATATCAAATAAGAAATAAAAAAGAAACAGAGTATATTGGAAGAATATGGGGTATTCCTTTAAAAAAAGAAAAACCATCTCTTGTTGTTTTAGAAAATAATCTTTCTAATCCTGAACGTACTAGTTTAGGGTATAAGGATAGTTTGTTTAAAGAATATGGGTTTTATCGTGATAATAAAAGAAGTAATCCTAAAGAGGGTGTTGGCGAACTAAATTATCCTGCAAGAATTTTTCAAAATTAAATTTATTTGAAGTAAATATTTTATTTGTAATAAATATTAATTAGTTATTATTTTTAGTTACTATTTTTTCTTGTTAGATATTCTTTATATATTTTATCTGTATATTTATTTTCAATTCTTTCTAAGATATTTTCTATTTTTACTGCCGCATTATATACTTCAGAATCGATAAGTCCTTTTTCTGATTCCATTCGTAATATTTCCATTGCTTCTTTGTGCGATACTCCTTTTTTATGAGGTCTATTTTGTCTTGCTGCATCATAAATATCTGCAACCATTGTAATTCTTGCAGCAATATCTATCTCATCTCTTGTAAGACCTTTCGGGTATCCTGAACCATCGCATCTTTCATGATGTTGAAGTGCAATTACTAATTTTATGTATCTTTCCAATTTTTTTTCTTCAGGTACTTTTGAGTATAATAGATAATTTCCTATTATTGGATGTATTTTTATTACGTCCCTTTCATAATCGGTCAATTCTGTTGTTCCGTCTAGAAGTTTTTTTGCGATTAAACATTTTCCGATATCATGTGTTCTTGTTGATCTTGCGATTGTTTTTACATATTCTTTTTGATAATTCTCTTTTTGATAATTCAGTTTTTTTGAAATGACTTCTTTTGCAAGAAAATAAGAAATTATTACTAATCTATTATCGTGTGCTGGTCCGTATGAATTTGGTATGTGTGGCTCTATAAATTCAAGCATCCTATTTTGACCGATTAAATTTTCTATGATTGTATTTAATGTATCTTCTGTCTTTTTTGAAACTGTTATTCCTAGTGCTTTTTTAACTTCTGATGGTATTTTAAGCATATAATTTGGTGTCACTGGAGAGTTATAAATGTTTCTATTCGGGGTTTTTAGGGGTTTGGGTGTGTTTGAAGTCAACGTTACCGGCCTTGCTTGTATTACTAATAATTGTGCCAATTTAAACACATATTCTAAAGAACAAATTTAATTACGAAATACTGTAGTCGCGTTTCACTTGGCTACCTCTGCGAGGTTTTGCTTGTCGGTAATGGACTTTCAGGACACACTTACTAGAGTTAGGCTTTTAAACGTGGTTTTCTATACTTTATTTTATGCTAATTGTAATTAACGGTAATGGAGATAATAATGGCAACTGTATATGATGTAATATTAATTACTGCAGACGAATATGTTGATCATCCTGCAAACGGAGTTGCGATTATAAAGCGCGTTTTGGAACACAATGGATTTTCTGTGGAAGTTATTTCTAAACCTGATTGGAAAAAGAATGATGATTTTCTAAAGTTTGGTGCTCCGAAATTGTTTTTTGGAATTACTTCTGGGCCGGTTGATAGTATGCTAAACAATTATACTGCACTAAAAAAAGAAAGAACCAAAGAAGAATATCCTGATTATAATCCGATGCCAGATAGAGCAGTAACTGTTTATTGTAACAAAATAAGAGAATTGTTTTCTGACTCTATTATTGTAATCGGCGGGGTTGAGGCATCACTTAGAAGATTTGCGCATTATGATTATTGGCAGAATCGTGTACGAAAAAGTATTTTACTTGACACGAGAGCAGATGTGCTTGTGTATGGGAATGGAGAAAAACAAGTTATTGAAATTGCAAATCGTGTGAAAGATAATTTGACTTTAATTGATAGTTCTGGTTCTGAAATTTCGCTTAAGAAAAAGGAAAAGGTAGATTTTTCTGAGATTTTAGGAACTTGTATTATAACAAAACATTTGCCAGAGCACGTTGTAATGTTACCTGATTTTGAATTAGTCGAAAAAGATGACGATGAATCGAAAAAGAAATTTTGTGAGATGGAAGTGTTGTTTTCAATTGAGAAAAATGTTGCACAAAAGTATGATAAAAAATATGTTGTGCAGTATAAATATCCAATTTATGTGACATCTGATTTGGATTTGTATTATTCATTTGATTATTCTAGAATTTTGCCATCACATTCTCAATTACACTTGGCTAAATTTTCTATAACGACTCATAGGGGTTGTATTGGGAGATGTAATTTTTGTTCAATTGCGCTTCATCAAGGAGCTCGTATAATTTCAAGAAGTGAAGAGTCTATTTTGAATGAAATAAGACGAATTACTAAGCATTTGGAATTTAATGGAATAATTGAAGATATTGGTGGGCCGTCTGCTAATATGTATGGCCTTGAAACAACTCATTGTGGAAAAAATAATTGTATTAGTTGTGAAAATCTTGATAGGTCACATTCAAAATTAATTTCGCTTCTAAGAATGGCACGTGTTATTCCCGGTGTTAAAAAAATATGTATTCAAAGTGGAATAAGGTATGATTTGGCATTACATTCAAAAGAATATCTTGAAGAAATTTCAAATCATCATATTAGAGAGTATTTAATGATTGCACCGGAACATTTTTCTTCTGTTGTATCTAATTTGATGAATAAACCGTCTTCACGTTTTGATGAATTTGTAAATATGTTTAACCATATTAATGTTAAAACTAAAAAATATTTGAAATATTATTTTATGGTGGGGCATCCTGGTACGACACTTGAAGAAAACAAGATACTTGCTTTGAAAGCAAAGTTACTAAAACATTCTGATATGACTCAAATATTTACTCCAACACCAATGACTATTTCTACTTGTATGTATTGGACTAGTATGAACCCTTACACTTTGGAAAAAGTTTATGTTCCGTATTCTTATATTGAAAAGAAGAAACAGAAAAATATGATTTTAATTGATAAAAAAGATTAGTTTAACAAGATGATGAAGTGAATGATGAATAAAGGAGTTATGTGATGGGGTTGTCATTAGTTATTATTTATGCATTAATTGCAATGATGGGATATGGTATTGCAAATGCTATTTTAAAAATTCCTGCAAAAGAAATAAGTGGAATGAAGGGCATTTTTGTAAGAAATAGTTTTGTTATTCCTATTTTGTTTATTTTATTATTATTTTTCTCAAAAACTCAAACGTTTTCATTTAAATTTATTGTAATTACTTTATGTATTGGTATTATTGGTTATTTACCTTTATTTTTCTTTTTTAAGGCATTGCATCATGGTAAAGTCGGAGTGATTTCACCAATAGCAGGTTCTTCAGTTATATTTACTTTATTTTTTGCAAGTGTGTTTTTTCACGAATCTTTAACTTTAATTAAATGGGTGGCAGTTTTGTGTGTGCTTATTGGTGTTGTATTAATATCCGTGAATTTTCGTGATATTAAAAAGTCTGATTTGTTTTCTGTTTCTAGTGGTATTCCTTTTGCCTTGATTACTTGTTTTTTATGGGGGTTTATGTATTTTATATACAAATATCCAGTCACTTGGGTTGGTCCTGTGCTAACTTCTTTGTGTATAGAAATAGGTGTTTGGTTATCATCTCTTGTTCATATTAAAATTTCAAAAGAATCTTTTTCTTTTCCTAAGAAAAGTATTGTTTTTTATATTTTTGTATCTGGATTGTTTGTAGTTTTTGCATCAGTATTTCAAAATTTAGCATTAAGTTTAGGTCAAGTTAGTTTAGTTTCTGCAATTATTGCATCTTCTCCAATTATTGCAACATTATTTGGTAGAATTGTTTACAAAGAAAAGTTGACTATTTCGCAATATGTTGCGATAGTTATTTCTATATTTGGTCTTGTGCTTCTTTCTTTATGATTTGGTTTTGAGGATATGTTCGAAAAATTTGGCGGCAAGCATAAAATTATGCAGCAACTAATGTTCTTCTTTAGAATAAATAATTTTATTAGTAATATTATTTACGCAATACAATAAAGGCCGCTAAAGACTTCGAACAGAAAGTGGTGTGTTTGATTTAAATTTAAAAAGATGAAATAACGTAATTGATTAACTTAATCTGTTTTCTGATTCTATCATGTATACATCGTTTCTTGATGTTCCGGTAAGTATTCTTGCTAGTTGTATTGGTGTTGGACTTGCAAGAACTAAAATGTTTCCGTTGTATGATACTCTTGTTTCATCAGTGATTACTTTTATTGGGTAATTGTTTTCTGAGAATTTTGTTGCTGTTTTAAGTACTTCGTTTCCATTTGGATGTGATGCGTGATAATCTCTTCTTCCGTCTTTATGTTCTTCAATAAATATTACTGCATTTTTGTGAAATTCAGTACATGTTCTTTCGCCCGTTTTTGCGTCTAGGCAATCTACTAATTCTCCAACGTGTAATGCTTGTTTTCCTAATGTCGTGCTAAGTTCCATATAATTTTGTCCCGTTTGACTATTTTTAAATATTCGTATCCTTGAAAATGTGTTTAATTTTTTTATTCTATTAAATTTTAAAAAATAGAAGAAATTATAAAAGTCCATTTTTCTTGTGAATATAATGTTCGTATGCTTTGTCGAATGCTAATCCTGTTCCATATGCTGCAATTATGGTTAGTGTGCATGTTGTAAATATTCCGACTCCTAAAAGGTTTAATTGTACTACTGGGTATAGTATTCCGTTTACATTTCCAAGTTTCTCATCCATAATTGGTTTGAATTCATTAGCTAAGGTATATGCTTTTTCAAATAGTGATGTTCCATTTGTCATTATTGAAATACTTATTGCATTCTGTGCGACTATTCTTGTTAAATCTAGACAAGTTTTTTTACCTTTTTCTGTTAACATTGTTTTTTAGAAATAAGACGTATATTTAAATTTTTCTATTTATAACTACTGTGCGATGATTAATTGTTTTTTTCTAGTTTTATTTGGCAGATATCGTTACTTTGTCTTTTGTGTTATACATATATGTTATACACAACAGAAACATTTATATTCTTAAACGACCTATATAGGATGCTACAAACTAGAAATTGCAATTAAAATGCTTGGGGGATTGGTTATTTTGGTAGGGTACATCAGATTATGGGTATATACGGTAGTCTTTGTGTGTGTGTCCTTGTTATGTTACTCGCTTGACTTTGCTGTTTCTGTATTTTCTCCTTCGTTTGTAGATGGAACTGTTGGTGATGTTTTAGGTAATTCTTTTCAAGCCTCTATAATTAACAAAGATTCACGCGATATTACTTGCGGCTGGTATACTTCAACTAATACACAAGGAATTGATATTAATGTTAAACCTGGTAAAGTTAATAATTTTTTTTTTGATGTTAATGTTAGACCGGATATGATGTCTGATGGCATTTTTTCGTACTCTATTACGTTCGTTTGCGAGAAATCGTGGTGGTTATTTTTTGTTGACAAAAAGGAACAAACATTTGGCCCATATTATTTTAATATTAGTGGTGTTAAAATTGCTCATATTGAATTGACAGAATCAAAAGGCAAGTTGGCCGGATTAGAAGATATGAAAAATGACAATTCTGACGATTCATATCCGGTGATATTTGTTCATGGACACAATCCGTTTGAAGTAAAAAAAGCGTTTGGTTCAATCGGTTGGGAAGAGTTTCAGGATATGCTTTCTTTTGATGGATACGAAAATATGGGTTATGTGCTTCCTTCTGATTTTTATTCGCAAATGCCTGTTGGAATTTGGAACGGACGAAAAATTTCTGTATTGACAACATACTATGCAAATGAGTCAAATAAAGTGGGAGACGAATTGGGTGATAATGATGATAGAAATATTACAGAATATGCAAATCGTTTGAAAGAAGTTGTTGAAACTGTTAAGAGAAATACTGGGAAAGATAAAGTAATAATTGTGGCACATAGTATGGGTGGTCTTGTTTCGCGTGAATATATTGATGAATTAGGTGGTGAAGATTCTGTTGCAAAATTAGTTATGGTTGGAACTCCTAATTATGGAATTTCTGATCCTATTTCTATTTTGTGTGGAAATACTCCATTGCAATTTGCGATTGGATTTTATTATTCAATTGCAGATGGACAAGTTTCAGATTTTTTGAAATCTCCAAGAAAAAATACTCCTGAATGTCTTGATATGAAAAAAAATAGTGAATTTTTGATGTCTTTAAATAAAAAATTATCTGACAAAGTAAAATATTTAGCTGTTGTCGGACTTGGTACGAATACTACTAATTGTCCTAATAATGAGAAATGGGATGGTGTTGTTTGCTCTTCTTCTGTTAAATTGGAAGGAGTTGAAACTTTTGAATATTCTGTTAAGAAAAGAAATGATTCGCTTCATCTTGATTTGATTAATCCTTCAAAGTCTCCTGAAGTTTATATGAGGGTTGTTGATTTTATTAAAGGGTGATTTTTATACGTTTTTTAATAACGTTACCAGCAAGCAGACTCGTATCCAGTAACTTATTGGTTCTTTATAATAAGTAATTAAATTAGTACAATTGTTTATGCGACATATACAAGGCTTGTAACGTTTTTATGTTGTATTTGTTTTTGTAGAAACGTTTTTATACTGTCAAATTATTTATTTTTATATGGTTTATTTACCTGCACTTAATATGGTTAGAGAACATTTAAGAGACAATCTTCAAAGTTATTATACTAATCATCCAGGAGAATATGTTGTAGTTACATTGGATAGTTTCAATGCAATTCATGAATATTTTTTCAAAAGAAAAGAATTGTTTGATGAAAAGATTAAACAGTGTTCTGGATACTATATTTCTGAAGAAATTCCAAAGATGTCTCATAGATTTAATGTTGGTAATAAAACATTAGAATTTAGAGTAAATGACTATATTGTGTTTGTCCAAATGATAACAAAACAAAATTAAAAGGAATTGGTGTTATTGGTGGAAGTAATGGGTATTCTGAAATGGCAAGATGTCCTGATTGCAATTATCAAGTAGAAAGAAAACCTTCTCTAGAACTTGTAAAGAAATTAGAAGATAATTCAAAAAACTTATTTTTGGAGCTGTTGTTCATTTTTAGTTTAATTTAATATTTTAATTAGAACTATAAAATTATTTTATTATCTTAAAATTTTTAATGTTTTTGTTATGCGTCACAAAATTATTATCTTTTAATTTCATTGCTTTATTGTAGTAACTTTCTGATTTTTCTAAAAAACCCATTTCTTTTAATTGTATGGATATTTCAATAAAAGCATTATAACTTGGGTGTTTTACAATTTTGTCATTAAGTAGTTTTAGATAAAGATCGTTTTTTTCTTTTGTGTTTTTTGTAAAATGGTGAATTACTATGTTTGAACTTGTTATTTTTCCTACTTTTTGTATGCTTGGTTTTATACTTTCATGAATGGGATAAATAAAGTTAAGCTCTGGTAATCTTTTAAACAATCTTACTATACCTCTATATTGCCATCCTGAATATCCTTTTTCTTCTTCTTCGTAAGAATTGTCATTATAATTCCATTTTGGTTCTTTTTGTATTGTTGAATATGTTCTTTGTATAACTCTGTATGCAATTGCTTTTTCGTTATTTACTAATTCTTTTATTTTTTCACAGTCTTTTTTTGCAATTGTTTCGTCACAATCAAGAATAAGTATCCATTCTGATGTACATTTTGACAAAGAAAAGTTTCTTGCGGAAGAAAAGTCGTCATTCCAGTTAAAATTGTATGTTTTTGCACCAAACGATTCTGCTATTTCTTTTGTTTTGTCTGTACTTCCAGTATCAACTACTATTATCTCATCTACTAGGTCTTTAACAGAATTTATTGCATTTGCAATACAATCTTCTTCATTTTTTGCAATCATGCAAAGTGTAATTGTTTGAGTCATTGATTTGTCCTTATTTTGAGTGTTATTATTATTTAATTTGACGTTTTGTTTTTAAATTGTTTGTTTTGAGGGGTTATGACCAAAGAGTCTGGCGGCACGCATAACAGTATAGAAAACTTAGAGTTTTCTATTAGAAGTTCTTTTGAACTTCTTTATGCAGTAATTAAACTGGCTCTTTAGAATATCTAATTAAATTAGTACAATTATTTACGCAATATAATAAAGGCCGCCAAGACTTCTTGGATAGAACTGTTTTGATGTATGTGATACTGGTATTTGCTTATGAAATGAACACTTTTTATTTATTTTTTAATTCGTTTTTGTATTTTTGTCTAACTGTGTTTAGAAATTCTTTAACTAAATCACTTCTATAGTCTGGGAAAGTGTGAGGTGAATGCTGATAGCTTTTTTGTTTATACTCTAAAACTACGTCTCCAAAAAGTCCGAGTCCAAAGTATATTTTATGAGGCATTTCTTTTGCTGATGCAAGTATGACGTTCATTAGTGTTAAGTATCCTGGGTCTAGATTTATTATTCTGTTTATTTGTTTTTCATCTTTTTTGTCATTGTTATTTGAATCTTTATTTTCTTTTGTTTCTTTTAATGCTTTGTCTTCAATTGTGTTTGTGAATGTTTTTATTTTTGCTAATTCTTCTCTGTCAATTAAATTTGAAAATACGAGAAGTTCTTTTTTGATTCCTTCGCCCATTTCCGGATTGTAATAGTCTGTAAAATTGAAATCATATGATAACGATTCTTGAATTGGTCCATATTTTTCTACTAATGTTTGTATCGTTTCTTTTTTTACATTTTCATCTACGAACATTAGTCCGATAATCAATTTTACTTTTGGAATATCTTTTATGTGTGCCATGATATGTAAGTGTATTTCTTGATTTATTAATCCTACGAATGTGTGTGATATAGATTAATTTTAGTTTGTTAAACTTTTAAAATGAGTTAAATAAAGGAATAAAAAGGTAAGAATAAAAAAGTTTGTAATTGGTTATTTTTGTATATAGTACGCACCAAGTACTCTTACGACTTCTACATTGCTTCCCTTTGGTTTTAGGCCAAAATTAAGTGAATCTATTAGACGTTTGAATTCTTCTTGTTTTGGATTGACTCCGACTTCAAGATAAAACATTTGAGGTTCTTCATTCTCATATATATTAACGCCATCTATTGCTGGTCTTGAATGAATTTTATGGATATTTATGCCATAAAATGAAATCTGAGATAGTATTCCTTGTAAAAGACCCACTCTATCTATGTGCGGTACTACTGCAAACATAGTAGTATTTGCATCAGATGATATTGATTTATTTGTTTTTGAAACTACATAAAAATCAGTATAATTTTGTTTGTTATTTTTATTATTTCCTATGTCGTTTGCAATAATTTCAATTCCTTTTTTATGACATTTTTTAAGTGATTCTTTTTTTGCAATTACAAGTCCTTTTTTTTCTTTAAGAACTTTGTTAATTGCATCTGTAGTACTTGGTGTTTCTATTAAATTTATATCAGGATAATTTTTATACAAAAAATTCGAACATTGTGCAAGTGCTTTAGGATGAGAATACACTATGCTGTTATTAGAATTAGTTGTATGTCTTCCCATGGCAAGTGTTATGGTTATTCTTTTTGTATCAATAATGTGCAAATTATTTTCATATATTAAATCAACACATTCTTGGACCAAACCTTCTAAATAATTATAATAACCTATAACTCCGACGCTTCCGTTTTTTGCTATTTCTCTTGCAATTGCTTCGTGCGAAGGTTTTTCTATTAATGTTAAATTTACTAATCTTGACTTGTTATTTGTATTATTTGATTTTGCATATTTTATTGCTGCTTCTTCTCCGAATGTTCCTTTTGGTCCAAGATAATATATTTTATGTTCATCAATAGTATTTTTAGTCATGATATCACCTTTTTAATTTATTTTTTGGTTTTAAATCATATAAATTACGTTTATGTTTGATTAATATGATTATTTTAGGAAAAATAAAAATAATTATGTAATTACTTTATTATGTTTTTTAACAGAAAACTTGTTTCATTCCATATTTTTTGGTTTTTCAGACCGTTTTTTAGAATTTATCAAGCGCAGCTATTAAGAACTAAAGAAAAATCCAAAAAACTGATTCTTAAATATTTGCTGCATAATATATCTTGAGTGATGGTTATTAATAAATATTTCTATCTGTCGAGGTGTTCCCCAAAAGTCTCACCTCTTGTCTTATAGAGACATTTGAATTTATGCGAGAATGTGAGTGCATAGTATTTTGCTAATATTATTGCATCATTGACAGAGCAATTAGAAGTAGCTTATATAATTGCGTTGCACTTAGTAGTCTCTTGCGAGATAAATGCGCTACGCTTATTTATCTCTATGAGATGTCTGCTTGATTGCAAAACAGTATTGGGACACTTTTGTATAATGTTTAAAATCTTAAAGAAAAAAATAAAAAGTTAAATTTATTGCTGTGGCTCTACTTTTTTCTCAGGAAGATTTAGTTTAATGTGCAGTTCTTTTAATTGATGTGGTTCTAAATCTGCAGGTGAGCCGTCCATTGGACATTGTGCATTTTTGTTTTTTGGAAATGCGATAACTTCTCTGATGTCGGTAAATCCAAGCATCATTGCACAAAGTCTGTCAACACCTACTCCCATTCCACCGTGTATTGGTCCACCGTAGTTATATGCGTCTAGTAAGAATCCAAATTTTCTGTGAGCTGCTTCTTTATCAATTCCAACAAAATTCATAATTCTTTCTTGAAGTTGTGGGTTTGAAATACGAATTGATCCGGAACTTAGTTCTACACCATTTAGTGCAAGGTCCCATAAATCTCCAAGAACTTCTGCAGGTCTAGTTTCAAAGTCATCAACGAATTCCTGTTTTGGAGTTGAGAACATATGATGTTCTGGTTCCCATTTTTGTTCTTCTTCGTTATACGCAAATAATGGAAAATCATTTATCCAGCAGAATGCGAATTCTTCTTCTCTTCCTTTTACAATTCCTAAATCATCACGTAATCTTTTTCTAAGTTGTCCTAGGATTGTTTCTGTTTTTTTCTTTTTATCTGCGATGAATAATATAGTTGAACCGTCTTTTGCGTTTGCTTTTGTAATTATTTCTTTTTGTAAGTCTTCAGAAATAAATTTACTTACACTTGATTCTAATTTTCCCCCTACAACTTTTGCCCAAGCAAGTCCTTTTGCACCGTAGATTTTTGTAAATTCTGTGTAATCTTCTATTTCTTTTCTTGTTAGTTCTTTTTCTGGTGCAAGACATTTTATTACTTCTGCATTTTTGAAAACTCCAAATTCTGTTCTTTTTGCAATTTCAGTTATATCAACTAATTCAAGTCCGAATCTGATATCCGGTTTATCTGAACCGAATCTTTCCATTGCAGTTTTGTATGAGAACAAGGGGAATTTTTTAAGTTCTATTCCTTTTACTTCTTTGAAAATATGTTTTACTAATCCTTCAACGAATGCTCTTATGTCGTCTGAAGTTACGAAACTCATTTCAATATCAAATTGTGTGTGTTCTGGTTGTCTATCTTCACGTAAATCTTCATCACGCATACATCTTGCAACTTGATAATATCTATCCATTCCTGCAACCATTAAAATTTGTTTGTATAACTGTGGTGATTGAGGTAGTGCAAAGAATTTACCAGGATTTACTCTTGATGGCACAACATAATCTCGTGCTCCTTCCGGAGTTGGTTTTACCATTATTGGAGTTTCTACTTCGATAAAATCATGCGCATTAAAATAATTTCTTGCTGCTAAAATTACATTATGTCGAAATATAAGATTTTTTTGCATTATTGGTCTTCTTAAGTCAATATATCTGTATTTTAGTCTTAGTTCTTCGTTTGCAACTTTTTTATCATCAATTTCCATTGGTGGAGTCATTGCTCTATTTACTATTACAAGTTTCTTTACATCTACTTCAATTTCTCCTGTCGAAATTTTGGAATTTTCCATACCTTGTTTTCTTTTTATTACGTTTCCATCTATTGTGATTACATCTTCACGTCTTAGAGTAGAAGCTGTTTCGAAATCTTTACAATCCGGATTAAAAACGATTTGTGTGATTCCATACCTATCTCGCAAATCAATAAATATTATTCCACCGTGGTCACGTCTTGCGTGTACCCAGCCAGAAAGTTGTGCTGTTTTCTCTATGTTAATTGCGTTTAATTGTCCGCATGTGTGTGTTCTATACATAATTTTTCCCCCGGACCGTTCTCATAGACTGTGAGGTGTCCTATGTTCTTTAAATTTTGATATATTTATAAGCGTTTTGATGATAGGGCTCTGTCCGAAAAGTCAAGCAGCCTTCATAGGTATAGCGTGACTATTGGTACCGAATAGTTTGCTAGTAGTATTGTAATTTCAAAACTGCATACAAATCTGCTTGCTGCTGACGACTTCGGACAGAGTTGGTGATATGTTTGAATTCTTTCTATCAGCACGCAGAACTTCGTAAGAGGTAACTGTAGAAAATTTGAAAAATGAATTATTATAATTTTAAAACTAATAATTTTGTATTAATAGACTTAATCTTGTTAATGTATTTCTTGCTGTAGAATGTACTTTTCTTACGTTATGTTTTACTGAACTAATTGTATCTTTTGTTCCATTTATAATTGCTTTTTTTCCTTTTTGAAAAAACGTAAAATCTTCATCTCTTTTTCTTTCAAAGTTTTCTTTGTCATCAGTTACTATCTTTTGATTATAAAGAGTATTTAATTTTTTTAAGCTCTTATCTTTTAATTCATAAGACTCAGTTTTAACTATTTTATTTATCATTTTTTTTATGTATTCTATATTTTCATACATTTCTTTAGCAGATTTGTATCCGTCAGGACTGATTTCAAGTTGTTTTTTTATTCCTAATTTTACACTTCTTTGATGTGTTTCTAAATGAACTCTTAGAGTTTTATGACGTCTATATGTGTTTATTAATCCTCTTTTAAATAATTCATTATAACCTTGGATGTATTCTTGATGTTCTTCTAAAAAAACATTAATTGGTGAATGTGTGTCGTATCCAAGTCCTATTGAATTTGATAAATGTTTTTTTTCTTCTAATTCTTTTGTATGTAAATAATTATCTGTTAATTTAAACTTGTTTCCAGAAATGTGCATTGCAAGAATTGGTGCTATGTCTCTTAATTTAAGTTGATTTTCTAAATCAATATCCATATCTTCTAATTGGATAATTGCTCTTCTAAAACATTCTCCGTTTTTTGTCATACTAATTAAATGAGACGTGTCTGTTATTTGTCCTAAATATTGTGAAATATCAACAACTTTTTCTCTTGTGTGTCCTATTCTTTTATCTTTTAAAAATTGTTCATAAAATTCTTTTGCATAAAATTTTATTCTTGTTAATCTTACATTGTCATTAAATATATTATCAGTTTGTGATTCTATCATTGAAAAGAAATAGGTAAATTTTGGATCGAAACCTTGATTTTCTATTAATAATTTTGGTTGATTTCCGTTTGAATGTATTCTTCCTTTTTTCTTTAAATAAAAAATTGCTTCCTGTAATACTTTTATTGATGTGAAAAAATGTTTTAATTTTTCATCATCAGAACTGGAATCTTCGACTCTGCCAGGGTGATAAATTATATCTGCATCAAATTCGTATGCTACATCGATACATGAAAAAAGATATTTTTTATTTTGTTCAAATAATTTTGGATCTGCAAAATTAACACTTTTTATTGGAGGTATCATTACTTCATAATGCGGGTGAACAAGTTTTATTGTGCCTTTTCCATTAGATTGGTATTCTTCTTTATACTTATTTAATACGTTTCTATTTATGTTTCCTTTTTCATCTAGAATTCCTGAATAACCAAGTGACAATTCGTAACAATCTACATCATGTCTTCTTGTTCCGGTATTTTTTGGTTGTGAGAATATTTTTTTAATTATAACTTTATCTTCTTTTTTTGAATAGTGAATTCCACTTAAGTCTCTAGAACTATATATTGGGTCAATAACTACATTCCAATTTTTCTTACTTCCATTATTTTGTTCTAATCTTTCTTCTAATTTTTGATTATGTTGTTGTTCTGTCATCTATATTTTTAATCAATATTTCGTTTTTAAAGCTTTCGGTTTGTTACTACTGTTCGGTCACGTTTCTCGTCTTAAGGGGAAATTTGTGTTATCTTGTTGATTTCATTAAGGTTGTGTATAAGTCAACGTTACCTGCAAGCAAAACAGTATACAGTAATCAAGTTTATTCTTTAGAATAAGTAATTATATTGGTACTATTATTAGCAATAAGGACAAGGCAGGTAACGGACTTTTTGGTTATTCTCTTTTTTTAAGTAAATTTTATAAGATAACTTAGATTTTCATTATTTATGACATTCAAAATTAAGCATACTGATGGAAATGCAAGAATAGGAGAACTAAAATTAAGGAAAGCTACACTTGAAACTCCTTTTTTTATGCCGATTGCTACAAAAACCGGTTTTAAGTATATGACTACGAAGCAAATTGAACAGACAAATACAAAATGTTTTATTTCAAATGCTTTTTTGATTTCATTAAAACCAGGAGATCTTTTGGTTCATGATTTTGGTGGAATTCATAAGTACATGAATTGGCATGGCGGAATATTTACTGATTCCGGTGGATTTCAAATTCTTTCAGAATATTTCGTTAATGAATTGACTGACGAAGGTGTAGTGTTTACTGATCCTTATACAAAAGCAAAACAAATGTTTACTCCAGAAGATTCTATGAAAGTGCAACAGCGTATTGGTGCAGATGTTATAATGGCGCTTGACGATGTTCCGCATTACGGAAAAGATAGAGAATATATTCAGGGTACAGTAAAGCGAACTTATGAATGGGCACAGCGTTGTATTAATTCTCACAAAGATAAATCACAAAAATTATTTGGTATAGTTCAGGGCGGAACTTTTTTAGATTTACGAGCGGAATCTGCAAAACAGATTGGCTCACTTCCATTTGACGGGTTTGCACTTGGCGGACTTGCTTTGGGTGAAAATGATTCTGAGCAATT
This sequence comes from Candidatus Woesearchaeota archaeon, assembly GCA_041661165.1. Lineage (GTDB taxonomy): Archaea > Nanobdellota > Nanobdellia > Woesearchaeales > JBAZVA01 > JBAZVA01. Next base: position 17,477 of record JBAZVA010000021.1, read on the forward strand.
TTCGTCTGTGAAAGTTACAGTTGATAATTTACCTCGTGATAAACCACTTTATTTTATGGGGCTTGGAAGTCCAGAACACATTATTGAATGTGTTGGTTTAGGTGTTGATATTTTTGATTCTATATTTCCTACAGAAAACGCAAGACACGGAACAATATTTACACGTGATGGTCCTATAAAAATTACGAAAAACAAATATCTAAATGATTTTTCTTCAATTGATTCTGAATATTTCTGTGATGAAACAAAAAACATTTCGAAATCTTATCTTTGTCATTTGTTTGATGTTGATGAGAAAGTTGGATTAACTATTGCGTCACTACATAACATTTGTTTTATTCAATGCATGCTTGATGATTGTAAGAAAGCGATTCGTGAGAATAGATTTGATTCGTTTAAGGATGAATGGCTTTTAAGATATGGTACAACTAAAAGAGAAGTTAAGACTAAGAAATAATTCTTTTTTTAACGTTATTTTTATGGTGTGTCTCAAAAGTCTCTGCCATACTTGCTTGAGTAGTAATTATTTCTGCTATTATATTTGCTTCATAGTATGAGTAATTATAATTTCAATTTTATTTGTTTGATGGCGAGATAGACTTGAGACACACCTTTAGCTTTAGTCACTTTTATAAATTCAGACGACTGTTTATGACTTATTAATTAGTTATTATTTACAGTATTGTTTAAAAAAAGTGGTGTGGGTATGAATCCTGAGAAAAATGTTCATAAAAAGTATTATTCTTTGTTCGATGTAATACTTGATGATGTTGTTACATTAGCATCTATTATGTATTTTATTGTTCTTATAGCAGAGCTTCATTTTGCGTCAGAATTGTCTGTTCATATGTCTTTAATTGTTGTTGATACTATTATTTGCTTTTTATTTCTTTTCGAATTTTTTTATTTTCTTTTAAAATCAGATAACAAACTTACTTATTTTAAACATAATTTTCTTGATTTGATTGCATCTATTCCATATGTTTTGTTGTTTAGTGTAAGTGGATTTTTCTTTTTATTTAATTTTTTTAAGGTTATTAGGGGATTGAAAAGTGTTGTAAGGCTTTATGAATTGATTTTTAAAATAGGCATTCCAATATTGTTAAAAATTTTGTTGTTATTTATGATTATTATCTCTTTTTTTGCAATTATGATAGTTGAAGTTGAAAGCAAATATAATCCTGGTATTCAAACATTTGGTGACGGTATTTGGTGGGCAATAGTTACAATTGCAACGGTTGGTTATGGTGATGTGGTTCCAATTACGATTGGTGGAAAAGTGCTTACTTTCTTTTTAGTATTTTGTGGTATGGGTCTTACTTCAAGTATTGGCGGGTTGTTTGTTGTTCATTTATTAAAACCAAAAGATATTGAACGAAAATATGATAAAAAGTTGAATAGTATTAAACGAGAAGAAGATACGATTAAGAAAGAAGAAGACGATATTAAACAAGAAGAGGATAGTATCAAAAATGAAGAAGACACAATTGCATATAATGAAAATAATATTACTAATTTGGAATCTCATATAATGACTAGAATTGATAAATTAGAGAAAAAAATGATTTCTAAGAAAAATGGTAAATTAAAGAAAATCACATCACAAAAAAAATTAAAGAAAGTAATGACCAGAAAAAACAAGAAAAAATAAATATTTTGCGGGTTTATTTTTTATTTTGCCGCGACTAATTCTTCGGAATGATTTGTATTAGAATATTCTTGGCAGGTGTTTTTTGGAAGATAAATCCATCCTTCATCTTTTAATTCTATAGGGAATCCTATGTTTTTGTGTGGTAAGTGTCCTATTATTTTTTGCATTATTCTGTTTGTTCCTCTGCCAAGTCGCACGTTTTGTATGTTATTTTCATACGCTATTGTTACAAAATCATCAATTAGTTTTGTTCCATGTCCTTTACATCTTTCTTCTTCTGTTACGTATAGTAGAAATGAATGAATACCATCTTGATGTTTTTGAAAAGCATTAGTTCCTATGGGTCTGTTTTTATGATCTTTTAACATTAAAAAATCATAATTTCTTTTTAGTAATTTATCTAAACTCTCAAAACCTAATCCATATAATTCAGTCGCATTTGAAATACAGAATATTTCTACTAACTGCTGATTTTTAGAATAGAATTCTGAGCGTTTATCTGCATTTGCTGCTAACTTAATTAAGAATAATCCTGCATTTTTTTTATCATTTTCATTCATTTTTGAATAAATTTCAGTTTTGTATTGATTTGATACCATAAATTACTCTGTCTTAATATATTCTTTAATAACCTTTCTATTTTGTGTATGTAATAAGTGTTCGTTTCACCGGCAACTACAATTATTCGTGTTATGTATTTACGTATACACCGTTAGTGAATAAGAACAAATATTTTTGCAAACGCTAGAGAGCCGGTAGTACGAACACTTATTATTAACTATTTTATTTTTTATAAGAAAATATTTATTTAATTGTCAGATTAATCTTTTTTTGACATTGCAAATCCTGCAAGAGCAAAAACCATTATTATCGCTGTGAATGCGTGGCCAACAAATGAATTTGTCACTGCGATTATTTTGTCAAGACCCATAGGACAGATGTCTCCATAACCTACAGTAAAGAAAGTAATTGATGAAAAATAAAAATTTGAAAATAAACTATGTGTGACGTTAGGATCATTTGTTATACTACTAGCACTAAAATTATCATGGCATTGTCCATAAGTTAAATATCCTAAACCTAAAGAAGACGAGTATAAATATAGTAAAGAAAACATTAAAATTAGTCCAAAAACAGCACCAGTATATCCTAGAAAAAGTTCGAGTATGCTATTTTGATGATTGAGCAATTTTCTGATAGATTTTCTAACTAATGCTGTTACTCCAAGAATAAACATTATTGGTAATAAGAATACAGTAAATGCCAATGGTACTTTTGTATATTTTGATAAAAGACCTGATAATATAATTACGATGAATACTGCTGTAAGTATTTTCCAATAATATTTTGTCGTAAAATCTAGAAACTTAAGTAGGACTGGAAACATGCCTTTAATTCTTTTTATATGTCCACCTCTTTTCATAGTAATTGTTATTTTTGTTTGATTTAAATATTTTTGTGTGTTTTATAGTTTGTTTGAAGTCTTTCTACCAGCACGCAGGAACAGTATGCAGTATTTGTGTCCCATTTGTCTCGTCATAAAGCAGACACGTTTGCAATCATTATTACTCATGCTATAAAACAATATAATAATGAAAATATTTGCAATACAATCAAGTATGGCAGAGACTTTTGGGACACACTTTGCGTGGTTCCAATAGGTGTTTCTAATTGGTACAATTATTTGCACTATAATGTAAAGGCAGGTAGAAAGACTTTTGAATGAAGAATTACCTATCGACATATTTAAAAAGGAATAAATTTTTACGAATAATAGATATATTGTCGATTATTACTATATATTACTAACATTAATTGGGGGATAAGAGAAAATGTTCATAGCAATGGTAGGAAAACCAAGTTCTGGTAAAAGTACGTTCTTTAAGTCAGCAACATTAGCAGAAGCAGAAATTGCAAATTATCCTTTTACAACTATAAAACCAAATCATGGAACTGGATATGTTCAAATTCCTGATATTGCAAAAGAGTTTGGCAAAAAAGCAAATCCAAGAGAAGGATATGTTATTGATGATATTCGTTTTGTTCCTGTTGATATGATGGATATTGCGGGTCTAGTTCCTGGGGCACATGAGGGACTTGGTATGGGTTCACAATTTTTAGACGATATTAGACAAGCAGATGCGTTAGTTCATGTTATTGATATTTCGGGTTCAGTAAATGAGAAAGGAGAGCCTTGCGGTCTTGGAAATTACGACCCACTAAATGATGTTGAGTTTTTAGAAGTAGAATTAGATTATTGGTACAAGGGAATTTTAGAAAAAGGTTGGGATAGATTTGCAAGAACTGTAAAGCAATCAAAAGAATCTATTGTGAAAGCTATTGCTAAACAGGTAAGTGCGTTTAAAGTTACTGAAGATATGGTGAATGACGCAGTACATAAATTAAAATTAAGTGAAGAAGATCCAACAACTTGGCAAAATTCGGATTTATTACATTGGGCAAAGGAACTTCGTCTTAAAACTAA
>JBAZVA010000022.1:0-21296 GCA_041661165.1 Candidatus Woesearchaeota archaeon
ATTTTTATTCCAAATTCTAAAATTTTCTCAAACGAATTAGTAATTCAAGAACATAAGAAAGATTAATATTTATTGTCTTTTTACCGGCCTTGCTTGTATTGTTAATAATTGTACTAATTTAATTGCTTATTCTAAAGAACAGACATAAATTGCGAAATACTGTTTTGCTTGCCGGTAAAGACGACCAGTACTTAGAAAAATTAAAATTATCTACAAAGTCTCAAGCATTCCTGCAAGATTCCAAACACTAGTTTTGATAAACGCAGGTAAGTTAGAATCATCAGTAATTTCATTTAAAATGTCTTGAACTTTATTTATTCTAAGTTGTAATTCTTCTTTGTCATTTCCAAGAATTTCTCGCACAGAACTTAATTTAGTGATAACACTTTTTGGCATTAGTTTATCTTGAAGTAAAGCTCCGATTGTTTTTTTAATTCCATCAAGACCATCCTTTGCATCATCAGATGTGATTCCTTTTCCAAAAAGTTCATTATTATCATCGCCATCCTTATCATCAAAATAATTGTAATCTGTCATATTATTCACTATCCTTAATATCTTCCATTATTTCTTTTTGAAGACTTTCAAATTTTTGTTTAACTTTATCTTCTTGTTTCTCAATATTAGAAATCCTAATTTCGACAGTTTTCTTTTTATCCATTAATTCTTTTCTTAATTCATCCGAAGTTTTCTCAACCATTATTGCACCAATTATTTTGTATGCGGTAGATTTATCAGAAAGTTCGTTTAAAGAAGAATCAAGTTCTAAAAGTTGCGAATGAAATGTTTGTCGTGAAGCAGAATAATGTTGTAATGTTTCTTCAATCATTTGTAATTGGCTAATCTTCTCCTGCGTTTCTTTTTGGATTGTCTTTGCCATCGTCTTTCCCTTTTGATGATTTGTGCGCACTAAAAAAAACTGATATCATTCTAAGCGCCGAATTACATGCTGCACGCAATGCTACGGCGTCAGCACACGAAACAACAACATGAACTCCATCTTTTTCTAATTTGAAAGTTGTGCTTGCTCTGTCTTCAATGCTTACTTCGCTTAAAAGACAATCAAACAATTCTTTCGGATGGTCACTTATTACAATCTCTGCGTTGTATTTCATATTTAACATTTATTTTGTATTAATTATAATTTTAAATTGCTTTAACTTTAGTTATTGTTGTTCTCGGTTTAAATAATATTTTACTTCCGCAATATGGGCATCTTACTTTTTTCTTTAAATAATCTGAAGCTACATTCTTCTTACAATCAAAACATTTATATTCTGCCATGATAATTCACCTTAAATTTATTGTGCTGAGTATGCTTTTCCAGCAAACTTTGCGGCACATTTTTTACATTCCCATATTCCTGCGGATAATCTTTTTACTTTATCCTTTTTACAGAAAGGGCAAGTGTGCAGTCTTCGTTGTTCAATTTCTGCAATTGCAAATTTTTCTTTGTTTCTTGGACCATATCTTGTTCCAAAACGTTTTGCTGATTTTAGTTTGTCTATTTTTTTAACCATTTGTATTCACCATAGTATTGAAAATTTTAAATAATTTTCAAAGATAAAATTTGAATAATAATAATATAACCAATGTGATTAATTGGTTATTCAAACCTTTTCATTATAATTGAATGTGGATACCCGGATTTGAACCGGGATCTTCCGGCCCCAAACCGGAAAGTCTAAACCAAGTTAACCCATATCCACATAGGCAATATTAACTATCTAATTTAGACAGCATTTATAAAATGTGAATGGGAAACCATTTATAAATTCTTCTATTTCTTTTTACTACTTCTCAAGATCTTTATCGTCTTTTAATGGTACTATATAGAACAATTCTCCCATGAGTAAAAAAGAATCAAAAGAAAGTCCTAATTTACTTAAAAATCTCTCAAAATAATGTACTTTTTCTCGTTTCATGGCTTCTTGTTTGATATTTGTCAATGCAAAAGAAGCAACTAAATATTTACAATTCAAACTCTCAATAATATCATATCCTACATTTTTTTTTTGCGTTTCTAAAACATCGAATAGTTTAAATGCGAAACACACATCGCATTTATACTCTTTTAATTTTTCAAAATCATGTACAAGATTGCATGCAAAAGTTTTCCCATTTATTTTGAATTTTTCAAAAAAAGAATCAATTATTTTCAAATCTTCACAACTAAGTTCGCTTGCAAAATATTTTATTTTCTTAAGTTTATCAGAATCAAAATTCATAAAAGGAATCGAAATAGGATTTAATCCGCACCCAATATCAAGTATAGAATTAGGAATATTAGTTTCTGCAAATATTTTTTTGTAAACTTCATTATAAGAAGATAATCTTTCTTTCGTCGATATGTGTGTATCTAGTAAAGGTATAACATTTTCTTTAGATAATTTTTTTATTTCGAAAAGCAATTCATTTCGTTTGTTAATATCTCCAGTTTGAAATATTTCATAGACGTCATGACTTTTTGCACGAATGAATTTAATGAGCTCTTTGTGTTCTTTTGATTTTTCATTATGCAATTTTGGAATGTGATTTAAATGATTAGATAAGAATTTTACAATTTCGCGCGTGATGAATTCAGAATCCAAATTACTAAGTGTTTTTTTATTTCTTACGGATTTAATTAAAAAATTAATTAGTTCATCATCAACTAATACGTTATTTATTTTCATATTTGATAATATAAAATCGAAGAAGTTAATAAATTCTTTGTTGTATTAATGAGAAATTAATAAAAAAAATAATAAAAAAATTAAATCACGATAGGCTTATCTTGAAGCATCTGCCTGTCTTTCGTTTTCCATTTTCTTCGAAATTGCCACAGATTCCATTTTCTGATCATAAGCATTCAAAATTTCATCCGAAAGCGCCGATACCATCGATTTTTTAGTATTAAAAGATTTTTGGTATGAGCCCTGTACAAAATATCTAAGTACTACATCGATTCTTCTCTGAGGAGAACATTCAACTGCTTTTGGATATCTTGCTCCACCATATTCGATGGCAATTACTTCTTCTCGTGGTGCTGCATTTTGTAAAGCTATCACAAAAACTTCAATTGGATTTCTTTTCGTTTTCTTTTCAATCAAATCAAAAGTATCTTCAACAATATTATATGCTGTATGACTTTTTCCAGTACAACTTCCTGATGATTTGAAATGTTTCTTCGATTTGTGTCCTGGTACCATGATTTTGTTTATCAATCTTTCAACGATGAAAGTTTTTGATTTATGAAATCTGAATCCCGCATATCTTGCACCTGTTTTTGGAACAAGTTTTGCATCAGTACAAATATATCTTTTAAGTCCAAGGTCAAAAACAACAACATCTTTTGTACTCCATTTTCCGAATGCTAATATATCTTTTGTGTTCATGTTTTCACCTATTTACGTGCTTTTTCAACTTTACCAGACAAAAGTGATGTAATTGCCTGATCGTTTACTTTTACAACTTGCCAACGAATTCCTGGAAGATCTCCTTTTGCACGACCCATTTTTCCACCGATACATTCAACAACAACTTCATCGTGTTCATCAATCATTTTGATAGCACCATCTCCTGGAGCAAATGCAGTAATTTGTTTACCATTTTTGATAAGTTGAACTCTCACACACTTTCTCATCGCTGAATTAGGCTGTTTTGCTTCAACTTCTTTTTTCTCAAGTACTAAAGCTCTTGCTTGCGATTTTCCTTCAAGTGGATCAGACTTTGCTTTCAAATTGTAAAGTCTTCTTTTGTATTGATAATCTTTTAAATTTCCGTCTTTTCTTCTTTTCATTAATTTAAGACAGGCATTTATTCCGGATGCTTTTTTTCCCATAATTATTCACCATCATATTGTATATTTTCATTTTTATGAAAATAGTAGGACGAAGTCCTTTATTTTTATTATTCTACTTTTATTTCAGCCAAATCGCTAAAATATCTTTTAACATTGGTTTCAAGTGCTCTTAGATTGCGAGCATTTTTTCCAATTATTAAACTTTTTGCTTTAATATCATCGCTTCGGATTATTACAACATTGTTATCAAGTACTATTTCATTAACTCGAAACGGTAAAATCATATTTTTTATAAATTTCACTAAGTCGCTATCGAACTCTACAATTCGTATTTTTTTCTGCAACTTTTGTTCAAGTTTTCTGATATTTGTGTTGTCTTTTCCAATCGCGTTTCTAATATTTCCCGGCATTATGACAAAAGTTACTTTTGCTTCATCATAATAACAATCTTTTAGTGGTACTCTTGTTATGTATGTAAATAACGACATAACTTGTATTAAATCGTTATCGTACGTTATATTACTCATTTTATTTCAATACTCCAAGTACTGATATTGAAAAAGGTTTTCTACACACAACACCAAGTTCATTATTGTTGTTTTTTAAACTAACAATTTCTGTTTTTGTAATATTTGCAATGTGCGAAATTTCATTAACTACATCTGTCGGTACATTATTTGTTAAAAAAACTTTAGAAATTTTATTCTGTCTCAAAAGATTCATAACTCTTTTTGTCCCAACTATTTTTTGATCATTTGAAAGACTTTTTATTTCCGCAATGTTGTTGTCCACAATTATTTTTTTTTCTTCTTTTGTAAACTCAAAATCATATTGATCTTTTTCTTTTTGCTTTTTCTTTTTTATTTTATCTTCAAGAGATTCTTCATCTGTACTTTCTTGCGTATCTTCTGCAACATTTTCAGATTTCTCTTTTGTGTTAGAATCTTCTTCAGAAGATTTCTTCTTTGATGTTTTCTTTATTTTCTTAGTTTCTTTGTCGTCTTTTTCTTCTTTTGAGGTTATTTCTTCATCCTCTCCGAAAGTTTCAGAGTCCAGTGTGTCTTCATTTTCATTCATGGTTTCGATTTTTTGTTTCATGTTCTTTCCACCACATATTCATTTATGTCGTTTTATTTATTTTATTAATTCATCCATTTTTGGATAAAATTTAATTATTCTTTAGCAACTTTTTTCTCTTCTTTGTCTTTGTATGCCAAATCAACCATACCTGTTCCACTTGGAATTGCTTGGTTAATCATAACATTTTCAATAATTGAATGAAGAGGATCTTCTTCACTTATCATCGATGCATTTAGTATGTGTTTTATCGGAGTCTCAAATGATGCCCTTGCAAGTACACTTGCTTTTTCTCCAACAACACCGTGTCTTGTAATACCTTTTATACGACCATTTGCAGTCATAGTATCAGAAACAAGCATAATGTGTCTTATATCAATATCTAATCCTTGAGATTCTAAAACTTTTAAAATTTCTTCGATTATCATTGCTCTTGCACATTCAATACCAAATCTTTTTTCCATTTCAAAAATATCATTTGTTCTAGTTCTTATTTGATCAACAAATTCAAGTTTTAAAACTTCTTTAAGATTCTGTCCTGCAGTTAATATTACGTATTCAGAATCTTCTTTTTTTGGGATAACTTGTGTTATTCCTTTGATTCCTTTAATGTAACATTCTTTTACTGCTTCTTTTAACTTGTATAATTCATTTAATGTAAAATTATCAGGAGATGATATTATTATTTTTTCATCACCAGATGCAGTAAATTTACACGATTTAAATGATAAAGTTAATTTTTTCAAAACATCTTCAATAGTCATCTTTAGATCTTTTAATTTAACAGGATTAAGCGAAATATGAATTTTTGATTCATTCATATCAATTACAATTTCATTTGTAATTTCGTAGAATCTTGTTTCTTTAATTTCTAACGCATATCCTTTTATTTTTGAACTATCAGATTCTTTTAGAAATATTTCCATCATAGGTGTCTTTAAATTTTTCCCACCATCCAAGATTTCAATAAGTCGTGGAAGTCCAAGAGATACCGAAAGTGATTCCAGCACCTGAAAAGTGAAAAGTTCTAAGAATCATCTGAGTACCTGGTTCACCAACACTTTGAGCAGATAAAAGTCCTACACTTTCTCCTGCATCAACTTGCATATACTCATAATCCTTAATACATCTTTCAACTATTTTTTTAACTTGGTCCTTACTTGCATTTTCTGGTAGATATCTCGATATAGCTTCAAGAATCTTAGGCGGTAATTTATCTTTATATTTTTCAAGTTCAGGGTTCATTTTTGATCCTCCATAACTTCACGAATAATTCTTCTAACATTAATTGTTCCTTTCTCAGAACGTGACACATCTACTCCGTCATCTCCATATTTAAATTGAACAATTTGATTTGAACTATCTCTTACACTTCCGTCACCATCAACTTTCAAATCTTGCATCGCATTCGCAAGTCTTCTGTATAAGTAACCCGATTTTGGTGTTCTAAGTGCTGTATCCATAAGTGAATCTCTTCCAGTTAATGCTCCAAAAAAGAATTCATATGGTTTTAATCCGTCTTTAAATCCATTATAGACAAACCCTCTTGATGCAGGGTCTCTTGAATTTTTTGCAAAACAAGAAAGTGTTCTTGATTCATATCCCTTATCAATACGTCCTCCTTTAGTAGACTGTTGTCCGACACAAGCCACCATTTGAACAACGTTAAGCATTTTTCCTCCTGCACCACAATTCGCCATTATCATAGTGTGCGAATCTTTGTTTAGGAATTTTGAAATTATTTCACTCGTATCATTACGTGCTTTGTTTAATTCAAATTGAACTTTAATTTCTGACGTAATTTCTTGAGTTTTTCCAGGATATGGTTCGATATTTCCTTCTTCAAACTGTTTTATAATTTTATCACATTCTTTTTCTGATTTTTTAAGAATGTCATTAATTTGTTTCTTTGCATCAGTTCCTACATCGATATCTCCAATACCTATAGTGAATCCTCTTTTTAGAAGAACTTTAATTCCAAGTCTGTAAATGTATCCTAATATTTCAATACATTTATCTGCACCATAAACTTTGTGAAGAGATCTTATTAGTAGTCCGCTACCCTCACCAAGATTACTTTTGTCAAGAACACCGGAAATTAATTCTCCGTTTATTATTTTTAATTGTTCTTTTTCTTCTCGAGTTTCACCAATAAAATTAAAATCTTTTGGTAAAAGTACACTAAAAATTTGTTTTCCTGAAACAACATCTCCTTTATATTTGTCTAGTTTTGAAAAATCAGTTACTCCTACACTAAATAAAAGTTCAGCTGCTTCTTTTTTATCCATTGACATGTCTTTTGTTAAAAGATAATTTCCAGTAATTGCATCTTGATTACATCCAACAATTGAAAGACCATAACGTACAGAAATAATTTGTGTTTGAACTTGCATCAAAATTTCTGCTTCTGCTCTTGCTTCTTGTGTTTGTGGAATATGAAGATTCATTTCATCCCCATCGAAATCTGCATTGTATGGTGCACAAACCGCAGGATTAATTCTAAATGTTTTTCCTGGAAGTACTTTTACCTTGTGACACATCATACTCATTCTGTGTAGTGACGGCTGTCTGTTAAATACGGCAATATCTCCATCCATTAAATGTCTTTCAATAGTAAAACCTGGTTGAATTTCTTCAAGTAAAGCTTCTTTAGTTTCATCAGTTATTTTTTTCTTTTTTCCATCAGGTCTTACAACGTAGTTTGATCCAGGATATTTTTTTGGTCCTTTTTCAACGAATTTTTTTAAATATTCGATATTCCATTTTGTAATTTTTTCAGGAACAGTTAAAATCATAGCAATTTCTCTTGGAACTCCAACTTCATTAAATCCAAGCATCGGATCCGGAGAAATAACAGTACGTGCACAAAAATTTACACGCTTTCCTGCTAAGTTATGACGGATACGTCCTTCTTTAGATTTAATTCTTTCAGTAATTGTTTTTAGAGGTTGACCACTTCTGTGTCTTGCTGGAGGTAACTGTGCAACAGCATTATCGAAAAAAGTAGTTACGTGATACTGTAACAAATCCCACAAATCTTCAATAATTATTTCTGGCGCTCCCGCATTGATATTTTCAAAAAGTCTTTGATTAATTCTTACAATATCTCCTAATTTGTGAGTCAAATCATCTTCACTTCTCTCACCAGTTTCAAGTGTGATTGAAGAACGCATTGTTACTGGAGGTATTGATAGTATTGTTAATACAGTCCATTCTGGTCTCATTGATTCTGGATCAAGCCCAAGCAAAAGTAAATCATCATTTGGTACTTTTTCTAAATGTGCTCTAACTTGACTAGGTGACATTCTTTTACCATCAACATAATATTTAGTTGGTTTTTCTATCTTGATGTTTTTTTGTTTTGCATTACAATGAGGACATTTTGTATTTTGTTTTATTAAAGAAATAATTGCTCTTACTTTTTTTCTAGACCCTTCATAATTATCTAGTTTTATTAATGTTTCAACAATTCTTAGAAGTGAATCTTTTTTTTCATTTGGTATTAAAACTCGTCCACATTCTTGGCAAGTACATTTTAAAACATCAAGTATCATCTTGTTAAATGATATATGAATAATAGGTCTTGCAAGTTCTATGTATCCGAAATGTCCTGGACAATCTTTTAATCCTTGCCCACAAGTTCTACATCTAATTCCAGGGTCAATAACTCCAAGTCTTATGTCCATAAGACCTCCATCAACCGGATATCCTTCTTTATCGTAAAGTTCTGGAGTTACGATTTTACATGCAGCCATATCTTTGGTCACTTTTGGTGAAAAAAACTTAAAAACAATTTTATCAATTTTTTTTTGGATATATGTATTACTTTCAGTCATTTAAATCAACTCCTAAAATTTATCTTTTAGACATAATTTTGGATAAACACCAAGCGATTTTATTTCATCAAGCATTAACTTGAACGCATATGCCATTTCTACATAAGATATTTTTACGTTTTCTCCACAAATAGAACAATATGATTTATTTTTGAATTTGTCATCAATTGCAATAAGTCCACATTTATCACAAATAGGCATTATTGCTTTATCAGAATCGAACCTCTCTTTTAGAAGTTGACTTGCACCATGTGCAACAAAAGTATCCTTCTCCATTTCTCCAAGTCTAAGTCCACCTTCTTTTGCTCTTCCTTCGGTAGGCTGTCTTGTAAGTAATTGTACAGGCCCTCTTGCTCTTGCGTGCATTTTGTTTGCTACCATATGTTTAAGTTTCATGTAATACATTGAACCAGTGTAAATTTTTACTTTAAATTGTTCTCCAGTAATTCCATTATACATTGTTTCAATACCTGATTCATTAAAACCAAGTTCAAGTAATTTTTTTCTAATATCTTTTTCTGGTTCAGCATCAAAAGTAGTTCCGTTAATTTTTCTTCCTTCTAGTGCACCTACTTTTCCACATACTAATTCAAGTAAATGACTAACAGTCATACGAGATGGAAGTCCATGTGGTGAGAATATTAAATCAGGCGTAATTCCAGTTGCTGTAAAAGGCATGTTTGATTGATTCATAACAAGTCCAACAACACCTTTCTGTCCGTGTCTTGATGCCCATTTATCACCGATTTCTGGAATTCTTAAATCTCTTATTCTAACTTGAATAAGTTTATTTCCTTCTTCGTTTTCAGTAATTAAAACCATATCAACAATTCCATTTTCACCGTGTCTTACGGCAACAGAACTTTCTCTTCTTACATTTTGTATAAGATTAATATCATCCATTTCATTTAGAAAACGCGGAGGAGATGTCTTTCCAATAACAACGTCTTCTTCAGTTACTTTTGCTTCAGGATAAATTATACCATCATCTTCTAAATATCTATAATCTTTTTCAGAACGATAACCTCTTACATCTTTATCAGGTACAACAATATCATCAACAAGTCCACCGGCATATCTTAATTGAGTTGTGCTCATTGGTCTAAAAAATGAAGATCTTCCAAGACCTCTATCGACGGAGCCTCTATTTAATATAATAGAATCCTCCATGTTGTATCCATCATAACTCATAACTGCAACAGTAACATTTTGCCCTGCTGGATGATTTTTATAATCTGAAATATCATGCATAATGCTTTCAACAATTGGGGCATGCGGATTGTGAAACAAATTTACGTCAGTATCCATTCTTACAAGATAATTTGTCGCATACATTCCAAGTGCTTGTTTCTGCGTTTTGGATCCTCTGTTAAGACGTGATGCCTGAACAAAATTTGCGTAAGGAACCAAAGATGCAGTAAGTCCTAAAAATGAAATCGGATGAATTTCTAAATGAGTATGTTCATTTGTTAAATCATCTTCTTCAAATGCTACTAATGCATCTTCTTCTTCACAAGAATCTAAAAATTCAATAACACCTTCTTTAACTAAATCATCAAAAGTAAGTTCTCCTTTTTCAAGTTTAGTGTAATGTTCTTTTGTAATTAATGATTTTCCGTCTTTTACAACAACAAGTGGTCTTTGAGCTCTTCCTTTGGAAGTTTCAACAACTACTGAATTTGTATGTGAATCGAATTTTACATTTAATTCAGAAGGTAATTTATTTTGTCTTCTTGCACTTTTTACCTTTTCGACATACTTAGCGCCGTCATCGCAACAACCGGAAAAAACTCCGTCAATATATATTTCATCAGCCATCTTGATCACCTATATTGTTTTAAGACCAAGCTCTTTTAGTCTTGGCATAATATCTTCTTTGATTTCTTGAGTAATATTCGTAAGCATAGAAAGATTTTTTCTAAGTCCGATATTTGTTCCTTCAGGAGTTTCAATCGGGCACAATCTTCCAAGGTGTGTACAATGAAGTTCACGAGCTTCGAAATTTTCTTGACTTGTTGAAAGTGGCGAGATTACTCTTTGTATGTGACTTAGAGTATCAAGATAATTTATTCTTTGAATTCTCTGAGATACACCTTTTCTTCCACCAACCCAGTTACCGGTTGCCATTGCTGAATAAATTCTTGAAGTTAAAAGTTTGTCTCGAATAATTACCTTAATCGATGGAAACTTTCCACGTCTTACAATTCTTTGGAAATTGTAAAGAATATCATTTATCAAAACTCGCAGGTTCATTCTAAAAAGATCAGATAAAAGTTCTCCGCAAAGTTTTAATCTTTTATTTTTATAATGATCTTTGTCTTCTAATGGAATTTTTCCGGATTCAACAGAAATATATTTTTTAATCAATTTACATAAATTCTTTGCTTTTAATATTTTTTCTTTTTCAGAAACTCCTATATTTGGCAAAAGAAAATTATTCAAATTTTCATTAATGAATATAATTCTTTGTTCTTTTGGTTGTGTTATACCTAGTTTTTTTGCAATGTAATCTTTTGCATCTTCTTCGGTTTTTACATCAATGAATTCGTACAAATTAACTAGAATGTTATCACTTATTTCAACACCAATATTTTCCATTATTTCTTGATCTTTGGTTATTCCGAGCGCTTTTACTATGACAACAACTGGAATACTTTTCAATCTCGCACAAGTTAAATAGAAAATACCATCTTTGTGTTTTTCTAAAGTGTGAGGGATTTTTAATGCTCCATGTTCACTGAATAGTTTACCTGTATATTTAACTGTTCCAGTTTTATTTTTTTCAACAACAAATCTATTTGATGCTAAATCTTCAATAGTTATTATTGTTTTTTCAGAACCATTAATTACGAAATATCCTCCAATGTCAGTAGGATCTTCTCCGTGTACGATTAACTCTTCTTTGTTCATGCTATAAAGATTACAATACTTACTTTTCACCATAATAGGGATGCTTCCTACTTCTGCAGTGAAACTTTCTCTTTGAATGCCATTAATATGTGCAGAAACTTCAATGTGAATTGTTGCCGCATAAGTTATTTTTCTAAGTCTTGCTTCCATTGGAAAAATAGATCTTTTTGAACCATCTGCTTCTGTAATCTCAGGTTTTGTAATCCAAATTTTATCAAGTTTAATCTGAAAAGTTTCAATATCTGATGGAATAATTGTTGGTTCAATTACACCGACTTCTTTTACAATTTGTTGCAGCTGATAATCTATGAAATTCTCAAATGATCTTATATTGGAGTCAGCAACAGTTCTATTTTCAAAATATTTTGTAAGCAATGTTTCCTGTTTTTTACCCATGCAAATTCCCTCCTAAAGCGCGATTTGTGATATGTTTTCTACATGCACATAATTTATGTTTGAATTAAATTTGACTTTTATTCATATATTTCGTAAATGAAAAAATAAATTTAAAAATAATTATCCGTTAACAACTACTCTGTAAACTACAGTTTTTCCCATGGTATAACTTGGTCTCTCTATCTTTACAATGTCACCAATTTTTGGATTCATCTCTGCAATTGCAGGATCACTTGTAAGAATTTTAGGTAATTGTCCAACGACAATTTCGTGTTGTTTTAATACTGTTTCTTTCTCCTTGTCAGAAAGCATTGTATGTTTTGGTACAAGAACGTGGTTGATAGTTTTTACTGTTGTAGTTTTTGCCATGTTTTTCCCCTGAAATTTGTTTTTTCAAATGTTATTGAGTGTGACCATCTTTGACTATTGATTAAAGATAAATATAGGTCGTGCGGGATTCGAACCCGTGGCCACTGGATTAAAAGTCCAGTGCTCTACCAGACTGAGCTAACGACCTGTAATCGTGTTTTTTGCGCATTTTTTTAAAATAATAAAACAAAATACGCCCAGATCGGGATTTGAACCCGAGTCATCGGAGCGACAGTCCAATATAATAGGCCAGGCTATACTATCTGGGCATAAATATAACTGTTTACATGAGATATAACAGAACGGAATTTGAGTCCTTTTATAAACCTTTGCAATAAAAATAAAAAATAAGAAAAAAGAATCCCTCCCCCCAGATTTTCATACAAAAAATAAACCAATTCTTTATTTTTGTCTATTTTCTACATCTTGAACCGGGGACCTGTCGGTTAATGCTGACCTTTATTTCATCCTTAGACCAAAATAGTCAGTCAATAAAGTGATTTTCATCTACAGCCGACCGCTCTAACCAGCTGAGCTAGGGAGGGGCCCTTTAATTTTTAAAAAAACTTTGGATAATTTATAAACTTATCGTTAAAATGGCTCTGTGGAAAATTCATTCGCAAGCAAAAAAGACATTATTCAGAATTAGTTCTTTAAAGACAGCAACTAAAATTAATAATTATAAATAGTGTGCGCAATTAATAATTGGTTATTTTAAAAGTGTCTGTGTGTACCTGCTCTTATGCGTTTGCAAAATAACTTTGTTTGTTCTCACTAACGGTGAAAGAATAATTATTTAGCATAAATAATTGTAATTGCAGGTAACAACGGACACTAACGACTGATACTAAGACCTTATCGTGCATACTATATTCGCAATACAAGTAAGGTAAGTATTTTTTTACAAATCAATTAAAATTATTTAATTATGATTGTATAACAGAAGATAAAGAAATAAAATAAAAAATTTAAGAAAAAAATAAAATTTATTTTCTGATAGATCTTCTCTCAAGAACCATTGCTTTATTAGAATTTACTCTTGCAATTCTTCCAAAGATATCTTTTATTTTTGCATATGCTGAAGGCAAATTAAAATTTCCTATTATATTTAACTTACTTTCTATAACATAATACATCATTCTTTCTTCTCTTGGATGAAGTTCTTCAATATCCCAAGTAAGAATAGTTCCTTTTTGAGGATGTTTTAACACTTTTGAAGGTCTTACTGTTCCAATATAATCAGTGTGTTGTAGTGCTGCAATGTGTGGTATTTTATCATGAAGTTTAATGTCTTTCAAATTATCATCAGTAATATTTTTTACCATTACAATTACTTTAAATTTTGAAAGTCCTTCTGCACTTGTTGATATTGGAGAAACTCTTTTGTGAACTTCAATTTTGTCTCTTGTTAAAATCGCATAAATTACTAATAAAATTCCAAGTACTATTATTATTGCAAGAATTGTATAGTTTGATTTCACAACAACTGTTTTTGTTTCATTTATTGAAATATCAAAATTCCATACATAAAAATTACCATCATCAAGTTCAATTACATCGGGACTTGGTGTATAAGAATTAAAAACATCAGTTATTCCTTTTTTAACTTTATATTGGTATTTTTCAACATTTAAATTTCCTTTATTTTCAAAACTTATTTCTTTAGTCTTAATTATTCCAAAAAGTGAAGATTGAATTTCTTTTGTTGTTTTTCGTACATCTTCAAACGCTTTTATTTTTACGGCTAAAGTAGGTTTTCTTACCTCAAAATCTCCTTGCATTATTCTCATAACAACAGGGTATACTCCAGGTTTTGTTTGCGAGTCTATTTTTATTACCATGTCAGTATCAGGAATTGATTGCATACTAAATATACTAGATTCAATGAATACATCTATATTGTCTAATTTTTCACATGTACTTCCGGCTGAATTGGTAGAAATTACAAATTCTTCTCTTGGATCAATTGCTTCTTTTGGATACACTGGAGAAATTACAATGCATCTTGCAAGAAGATATTTTCGTCTTGTTTCAGAATCTTGAAGTCTTAATGAAAGATGCGCAGTATTCTGATCTTGTGTTGTTTCAGAAAAAAAGTCTACATCAACAACGTAATTTTTATTTACATCCAGATTAACACTAGCCTTTGGTCTGACTGTCAGATAAACATATTTTTCACCTAAAGCACTCATTGTAAACAAATAATCACTAGTTGGAGAAGTATCAACAATCCAAGCAGGATCACTTGGCACTACTCTTATTGTTTGTTCTTCATCTAAATTATTTTTAACAAGTACTACATAACTTGCATGTTCATCAACTGTGATAGAATTTGTTTGCGATGAAGTAATTTCTATTGAAAAATCACTCGCATATGCAATACAAGAAACTATAATAAAAATTACACTAAAGAGAAAACAAATATTTAATTTTTTCATCATAACACCCCTAATCCTAAGCCCCGCAGTGCTTCCTAACTGTACTAAAATTGTACTAATATAAGATAAGTATCTGTTATTATTTATAAATTTAACCTCAAGTGACTCATTATCTAACATAAAAACGCATAAAATTTAGCAAATGAAATATTTGTTTTTGTTTCGTAAAAAAAAGTAGTGAAAACATCAATTATAAATAAACGAAAAATATTAAAGAAATTTAATTTACACAACTTATTTGATCTTTTTTTGAGACGAACATTCTTTTAGAAACAAAACTTTCTATCTTTGATTCGTGACTTACTATTATAATTTGTCCTATTTTTAGTTCATCAAGTACATCTCTTAATCTGTCAAGTTGTTGATATGAGAATCCTTCAGTCGGTTCATCTAGAATTATTACGTCTTTTGTGTTTATTGTACTTATTATTTGATTGATTGCGACTGTAAGTGAAAGTCTATATGCAAGTGCGAGACTGGTTTTTTCTCCTCCTGAAAGATGCATTACATTTGTGTCATAACCATATTGTGATATTAAAGGATTAAAATTTTCGTCAATTCTAACATTTACTGATTCGTCTTCTATTAACATAGAAAACCACTTTTTAAAAAGTTCGTTAAATACGCTATGAACTTTTTGCATGTTTTTTGATTCCATCATACTCATTAGTGAAACAAAATATTTTGATAAGAATTCATGAATATTATTTGTATTTTCTATTTTTCTCTTAATTTGTTGTTTATATTCAAATCTTTTTATTAATTCATCCGATTTTTCTTTTGAATTTAAAATATCTCGAATTATTGTAGTAACTATTGCTTGAAAATTCTTAACTTCGGTCTCTGATTTGTTTAATTCATTAAATATTTTTTCTTTTTCAAAATCGACATTTGCAAAATCTAAAAGAGTTTCATCTGTTTTTTTTGTTTTAATACATAATGTTTTATGTTGTTCTAAAAGAGAAGATTTTTTATTATTATTTTCAAAAATTATTTTGTTTTGTAATGCTATTTTCTCTGCGATGTTTTTTTGAAAACTAACTTTTTTATTATGAGTTATTGCTAACTCGAGTTCTGTTTTTTTAGTTTTTAATTCAAATGATAGAGTGTCGATGTTTTTTATTTTTGAAAGCTCTTCTTCGATTGTTTTAACTTCTTTTATTATTTTTTCTTGTTCTTCTTTCAACGAATTTATTTCAAAAGTCGATGCTTTCTTAAGTCCATCAAGTTTTGCTTTTCTCTCTATTTCGATTTCTTTTAATTTTAATTCTTCTAGTCTTTTTTCTATTTTACACATTTCCTCTTTTAATGATTCTATTTGTTTTTCTTTATCATTTTGTTTTTTTGAAAGTGCTACTTGTTTTTCTGATTCAAAATCACATATATTTTCTTTATGTTCATTTGTAACTTTTTGAAAACAAGTAGGACACAAATCTATTTTTCTTACTTTGCCTTCAATTTCTTTTGAATTTTCTATTAGTGCGACTATTTTTGAAAAAAGTGAATTTTCTTTTTCAATTATTATTTCTAGTTCTTTTCTTCTTATTTCTTTTCGTTCTTTTTCAGATTTTAATTCGTAACTATCTATTTTTTCGTTTTCTTTTAATTCCCCAAAGGTTTTTAAGTGTGTTTCTTCTTTTTTTAAGAGTGTTTCTTTTATTGCTTGATTTCTTTTTTCATAGAATATTTGTTTTTGTTTTAGTGAATCTATAAAGGAAAGCAATTTTTGAAATTCTGTTTCTTTTTTCTCTACTTCGAAGGCGATTTGCTTTATGTCTTTTTCTTCTGAATTAATAGTGTCTTCTTTTTGTAGTGATAGTTTATCTATTTCTTTTTGTAATGATTCGATATTAATAGTGATTTCTTTTTGCTCTTTTTCATTTTGTTCTAATTGTGTTTTAACAAACTCATTTTCTTTTAAGAGTAATTCTTTTTCCTTGATTTTGAGTGTTATTTTTTCAAATTCTTTTTTATTTTTGTCATTTTTTTCATTTGATATGTTTAATTCAAATTCTTTTATTATTTTTTCTTTTTCTAGTTTTTCTGATTTCTCTTTCTCTAGTAAAATATTTTGTTTTATTTCTTCCAAATCATAAAGTTGTCCTTTATATTCTCTTGATTTTTCTCTTAAGTGTTTTGTATAAAGTTCAACGTTTTCGATAATTTTTTTATATTTATCAATTCCGAATATTTTTCTTAAAAGTTCAACTCTTGTTTGCGGATCTTCGTAAATAATTTGTTTTAATTGTTCTTGTTGTGTGTATATGGTGTATCTGTAAATTAATGCAGGATTTTTACTAACTAATTCTCTCGGATATCCTAAATAAGAAAATATTTTCTCTCTAAGTTCTGTTGGCATTAAACTTTGTATTTCTCCATTTATTGTAATAGAACATTTTCCTGGTACGACAGTATCTTGCGTCTGTTTAATTTCTCGTCGTACAACTAATGTGTCATTTTTAATTGAAATAGATATTTCCGCGAATCCTATTTTTTCTCCGTGTCTAAGAAGCATTTCTCCCGTTAAATCAGTTCTTAAAAAACCAAATAAACAAAATTCTATAGCAAGAAGTATTGTGGATTTACCTGAACCGATATCTCCGTACAATAATGTTGAACCATCTTCAAAATTTACTGTAGCATCTTTGTAGCTTCGAATATTATGAAGCTTTATGTAATTAATTCTCATCCCGGATATAATTGCGTTTAGAATGTTTAAAACAATTATGGTAGTATAGGCTCTGTCCGAAAAGTCTAGCAGCCTTGTTTATATTGCAAATAATGGTGCCGGTTTAGTCGTTTATTCTAAAGAACCTTTTAAATTACTAAATATTGTTTGCTTGCTGCTGACGACTTCGGACAGTGCCGACGAACTAATAAAAATATTTATAAACTATTCTTTGGTACCTTTTAATATATTGGGTGCGTGGTATAACCTGGCTAGTATGCGAGCCTCCAGAAATGGAGGGATGAGTTTTTGGATTTATCCAATTACGATGATTATTCCTTTGAAGAAAGCTTAAGATCAGGGTTCAAATCCCTGCGCGCCCATTTTTTTATTCTAATTTTAGAAAAAAGAAAAAACTAATTACTTATACTTCTCGTCCAATTCTTGAACAAGCTTCTTGATATCTTGCGATCTGTCCTTTCTGCACACAAGTAATGCGTCAGGCGTATCAACTATTAACAAATCCTCAACACCAATTAATGCAACTAATTTTTCAGAAACAACAATGTTTCCTTTTGATTCAATCGTTTTAGAAAGTCCTTTAATATAATTTCCCGCTTCATCTGGTTTTTGAATTCTTGTAATTGCATTAAAGTCTCCAACGTCGTCCCAATCCATTGTTGAGGTAAGCACTGCTGCCTTACGAGATTTTTCTAGTACTCCAATATCAAATGATTTTTTTTCCATTTGAGGAAAAAGTTCAAAAACAATTTTTTCATCAAAATTACTTTCTTTTATTTTCATTAATTGTTGGTATAATTTTGGCATATGCTCTTGTATTTCTAATAACACAACCGATGCTTTAGCAATAAATTTTCCTGAGTTCCATAAAAAAGTTTCATCATTAACATATTTTTTAGCTAAAGCAAGATTTGGTTTTTCAACGAATTTATCAACAGTATTTATGTTTTCAAATAAATGAATTCCTGTTTTAATGTATCCTAGTCCAGTGTGAGGGTGAGTTGGTTTTATTCCCATAAGAACAATTACATTTTGATGTGTTGCAAAATCACATGCTTTTTTCATATCTGCATTATAAGTAATTAAATCTTTATGATAACTATCTGCGGGTTCAATAATCATAACACAGTCTTGATACATGTTGGAAAGATACGCCGCGGCATATCCTATTGCAGCACAAGTATCGCGACCCATCGGTTCTTCTATATATTTTACACTAGAAGGAAGAATTGTTTTAAAAGAATTACATAAATTTTTGTTTGCGACAATGCAAAAATCAGAAAATTCTTTTAATCTGTCATAAGTTTCATGAATTAGTGCTTTTTCGCTTGTTAATGCAAGACTTTGCTTAGGTCTTTTTTCCCTTGAAAGCGGCCAGAATCTTTCTCCTTTGCCACCGGCCAATATTACAGGTATTATATTCATGTTTTCCACAGCTCTTTTATTTTTTTATATTCTATTTTTTATTATGCTTTTCTGATATATAAATATTGTTGATGTTTTTACCTACCTTGGATGTCTTCTCACCAGCCTTGATATATTATGTTAATAATTGTGTTGATTAGAAACTCCGATTGGAACTGGATATTTATTCTGCATACAAGTTTGCGTGCTGGTAAAGACATTCGATTAAAAACATTCTAACTAAATTGATGCAACTTCTTCTGTTTTGTAACAATTGCTAAAATTTTACTAACTTTATACAATTCATTGATGTCGTAACCAAATTTCTTCTTGACAAACGCCCATACATATTTCAAAGACAAATTTATATCAGAAAATTTAACAGGCTTTGATTCGAGCGACATTTTTGTAGTTTCTCTGCAATTCCAAACGCCAAGCGGTGCAAAATATTCATCTGTTATGAATCTAAATACTAAAACAGTTGCCTGTTTTTTCATAGAAAGCAATTTTTTTGTAATTGCAATTCGTGCAGCATAATATCCACCTGTACAATTTTCTGCATAAGTAGTTCTTCCATCGTAAGTTTCAAAGTCAGTCCCAGTCTCAGCTAGCGAATTATCATTCCATATAGATTCAGGAAGATATGTTTCAAAAAGTTCGTATGAGAATACGTCAGGCAACAAAATTACAATATAATGGTTTCCAAGATTATTTGCATAATACACTTCGTAATTTTCGATTACATTAAATGTCTTTATTTCTTTTAGATGTTCTTTTGATATTAAATCATCAACAGCAGTAATTGCATATCGTGTTGGAACAAGTTTTCTATTTGCTCCAATTCCTACATTTCCAGCAGACAATAGTTTTGTCAGAAAATATTCATCATATCCAGATTTATCCAAACTATTTATTGCTTTTGTTGCATTAACATCAGTTTCATCAACCGCTTTTTGAACTTTTTTCTTTACGTTTACGTTTTCAGTAATTTCAGCAGATTTTATTCGTGCGTTTGACCCCATCGGAATTGCAACTTGCTCATAATTCATAGAAAATATTGGTTTTTTTTCTAAATTAACTTCGACATCTACCGGTTTAATTGACATTGCTGTTTCTTTTGCAACATCTAGGAATTTAATTTTTTTTTTAACATCGACATTTGTACGAGAATTAACAAGTCTAGCACGAAGATCAATTATATCCGGTATTTTTAATTTTGAATTTGCCCATTCTTTTGGTGCATCGCAAAGGTATGATGTATCTAAATTTTCAGTTGGAGACAATATGCCTACATTTACATTTGGGTAACCGAATCGTCCTACGAATATATTTGGGGTGGACCCAAAGAAATTATCCTTCAAAAGCACTGGTTTGGCCTTGTACATCGCTTTAAGCCTTATACAGACAGGACAATCTGCCTTGCCACATGTTCCTTTACATATTATCTTCTTGTTTACACTCATCATGATATTCTAAACTCCTTTTTCTTATTTTAATAAATATCTTATTTTGTTTAATCTGATTTAGTATACATTGCATACTTCTTTTAATGATTATTAATAATAAAATTATCTAAAAATTACTAAATATTAATATAGTATATATTATTTAAAAAGCATATTCTTCCGTATACAAAAGTTTATATATGGGAAACATCACTATGATAAGTATCGATGGTTATCATTAACCAACGAAATAACATTCATTGTGCTCAAATTTTTGTACCTCTGTGAATGGTCATTTGCGTGGCCATTCACCCTTTTTGCTTTCATACATTTTTCATAAAATTTTTTGCGAGTAATCGCGTGGCTTGGGGGAAAGATATGTAGGAGCCGTTGTGATGAAAATTTGAAAAAATTTTCAGCACATAGAAAATTCCGGGAAAGGATTTTCTTTGTAACGAACATTAAGGAGTCGTTGTAACAAACGAAAGAAAGGACCGTTAAAAAATAATTTTTGTCCTTTCATTTTTTATGCTCAGACAGTTAAACCTATGGAGGACGCGAATATGAAATCAACTTTTGAAAACAATTTAAAGTCTACTTTTGAAGGTAAATTAAAGAGATGGAAAGAAGCTTACGGAATTTACGTTCTAAATTCTTTTACTAGAAAAGAAACTTCACATATTTCAAAGGCATTACTTTTACGTGGAATGGAATTAATGAACGAAGGTATTCTTTGCGATGAGAAGCAAGCGTTTAGAAGTAATAAGGACTTTGTTTTTGCTGTAAGACTACTTTTGGAAGAAACTCCAAAGATTACTAGTCTGCAAAAAGAATTAATCTCAAAAACTTTAAAGAATTTCAAACTTTATTCAATAATAAGAATTCAAGGGATGAAATTTTGATTTTTTTCTTTTTATTAACACTTTTGCTTAATAATCTTGGTATTTA
>JBAZVA010000023.1:0-10732 GCA_041661165.1 Candidatus Woesearchaeota archaeon
CCAACACAAGTTAAACCCGGTTGAGTATAAACTAAAACTCTGATATCAGAATATTTTGAAATATCTTCTTTATCAATAGACAAATCTTTATTTTTTGGTAAAATTACTGTACGTGAAAGTTCTTTAGCAACTTTTGAATTAACAACATCTTTTGCAACTTTCGTTCCATAAGAATCTTTAGTATAAAATCTGACAGAATAAATTCTAAGTGGCGGACATTCAATAATAGTTGTCGGAACACTTACTACTTCTCCGGCAAATCTTGCAGTCTTCTTTGTTTCAGAATACATTACATGAGTCATTCCAACTTTGAATCCGGCAAATCCAATCAATCTTGGCTCTTTAACTTTAGCAAAAGCATGAATTCTAGGAACTGCCTTTTTAGCTCTGACTCTAGGCCAGAACTGCATACTTCCGCTTCTTGGAATATTTTGTTTTGCTCCCATGTTATTTTCACATATTTTAATATATTTTTAAACATTGATTAATAGTAATATCCAACATTAATAGTAATATCCAACCCATCTCGAGTAAAAGTTAAGAAATTTCTTAACAATCCCGTATCGGACACGCATTGTACCCGAGCTAATTGTTTATTTTAAAATTGGTTTATCCAATTTTGAAATTAAAAACCACAATGTGATTTCTTTATTTTCGTTAAACAAAGCTTCTAAAGGAAAGGAACAACGTTCCTTTTTTAAACATTTCTATTCTTTTAGTACTATGATTTATAAATCTTTTATAAATCTGCCTTTAATCTTCACTATTTTCTACTTCTTCCGACTTCTTCTTTCTTGTATCTTTCTTTTTATTCTCAAAAGCATAAATTTTACAAGAACAAGGAATTTTATATACTGAAGTCTGAAGTGCAGCTTTTGCAACTTCTATTCTCTCTTTATTACAAAAAATAGCAACAAGTACTTTACCAATAGGAACTCTAACAGCAACACCCGTCGGTACTCCAAAAGCAGCACTCATACCAGTTGAAAGACGATCAGCACCTGCACCCGTTGCAAGTGGATTTTCCCTCATAATATGATGTGGATAAGCTCTTATTTGAATGTGATATTCTGACATTGGTGCATTTTGTTCCATGTGTCTTGTACAAGTCTGTCTTGCACTCTCAAGTGCATTACTTCTAATTTGACCCTCAGTTATTGAAGTAAGTACAACTACATAAGGAAAATCAGATCTTTTATTATTTCCAAGATCATATTTAACAATTTTAGACGGAGGAATACTTCTATTGTACGCTTTACCTTTATACTTTGACTTTCTGGTATTAGGTCTCGACTCAAGTCTTCGATATGCAACGAATTTCTTTAATTTAGCCATATAGCTAAAACGAAATTGCCTCCTTTTTTAAATGTTTCTATTTTTAAAGGAAATTCAAAATCTAAACAAATTTTGACAAAAAAATTAACAAATAATAAATAACGAAGAATAATATAGAGAGAATTATAAGAATAAAATTAAAAAAAATTAATAAAAAAATAAAAAAAGTATAATTTATGCTTCTAAATATCCTTTCATGAAATAAACTTCATCAGTATTTATACAATCATCATCAATAGAAGTATCTAAACCCATCCTAGTATAAAAATCAATTTCTCTTTCCTCTTCAGGCTCTTCCATTCTAAACAAACTTGCTTTTCTAGGTTCGATTGCAAGCAATCGTTGTTGCCACATAAATAATTTATCAAATGCTATATTTTTCTCACTCATTCTGCTCAAACTTATGTTATCCATCATATTCTGCACCTCTTAATTGATTTTTTCTATTTTTTTCGTGACTTTCTAATTTTTTCGATTTTTTATGTCATCTATTATTATTTTATCACGAACCTATGCGATAATTCACCTATGAAAAACTTTTTTTATATACCCTACGAGTGAATGTCAAAATAAGAAAAATTGTCAAACATACAAAAAACAAACATCTAAACGCCTATAATATTAAAATAAAATGTCCAGTGCCTTTGTCCTTTAAGCGTTTTTAGAAATATAATCACACTAAAACTCTTTTTAAAAAATTTAACCAGCCTTAATTTTTTTACATTAATAATAGTATTAATTAGAATTTCCGATTGGAACTGGATACATAATGTGCATACTATTCTGCGTGCTGGGTAAAATTTTTAAAAAATATCAAAGGTAAAATTATTATTTATTAGAATCTTCTTCGTCGTCTCCAGTATTAAGCTCAATAGTAGTAGTATTTCCTTTAGGGCCGCCACCAGTAGTTTTAGTCAAAATAACTTTAGAATTCTCAAGTGCTTTTATTTTTCTTGTAAATGTTTTATACACACCTTTACCACCCGTTTTCTGATACTGATCAAATAAATCAGTCATGGGTAAATTTGGATTATCTCTTATTAATTCATATACAAGCCGTTCATCATCGTCGAGAGACTTTACTTTTTTATCATCTTTATATGAAGAGATTTTGTTAATAACG
Organism: Candidatus Woesearchaeota archaeon; assembly: GCA_041661165.1. Classification (GTDB taxonomy): domain Archaea; phylum Nanobdellota; class Nanobdellia; order Woesearchaeales; family JBAZVA01; genus JBAZVA01. Next base: position 2,459 of record JBAZVA010000023.1, read on the forward strand.
ACATTTGCAATTTCCATATCAACAAATTTTAATTTTCTCTCCTGCGACAAAAGACCACACTCTCTTAAAAGATGAATTCCTACACGAATATCTCCTACTTGATATGCTTTCTCAGAAATTGCAGATATGACTTCATCAGAAAAAACATTGTCGACAAATGCATACGAAACTCTTTCTTTTAAAATACCATTCACTTCTGCCAAACTATAAGTTCTAAATGAAATAACTTCCGCCATTAACCTTGATTTTATTCTCTCATCAAGATTATCAATCCAATTTGCATAATTTGTAATAAGTAAGAAAGATTTAGTATAAACATTTTCAAGAATTTCGTATAAAAAATCATAATCCTCGGCTTTATCTATCTCGTCAAAAACAAACACTGCTGTTTTTTTATTAATAATTTTCTCCGCGATAGAAAAAAGTTCGTTTGTCTTTTTATTCTGTGTAAGCTTAAATCCTAGCTCATGACAAATATATTCTGCAACTTTAAATGAAGAATTTAATTGCCAGCAATTAATAAAAAAAGTATAGATTTCCTCAGAATAATTATCTTCGACTTCTCTAAGCACAAATTTTGTCGCGGCAGTTTTCCCAATTCCCGGCCTTCCGGTAATTATTAAATTTCTTCCGTTTCTTCCAACAAAAAGAGGCTTTAATGCATTTGCAATCAATTGTTGTTGCTGTTCTCTGTAAGGAATATCCTTAGGTAAAAAGTCATAACTAAGTGCAACTTCGTTTTTGAACAAAGTATTTTCTTCCCTTATTACATTTTTATCAAAAAATCCCATTTTTCCCCTGTAACACATTTACAAATCAAATTTAACCACAAACTGTTTTTATATCTTTTGATTATTTTTCACAAATCATTACTTACATTACTCATTATTAAAAATCATAACTGATGTTTTTTAAACTCATAAAAAACAATACTAATTAAAATTAATGAAAATAAAATTACAATAATTAAAATTTTATTGATAATAAAAAAATTCTTCGATGTTGTAATATTTTCTTTTCCAATATTTGTAAATTCTAAATTATTAACAGATTCAGTGTCGATTAAAGATTCAGAAGATACTTCTATGTCATTTACACCCATTTCTTTTTTAGAAGCGACATAATCTTTGAATGAAATCTTCGTACCTTTAGCATAAGAAGTATAATTATCTTCAGAATTAAAATAAGTCACATAAACGTCAGGTATTGTAAAATTACCATTTCCATTAAAATACACTGTGTAATCAATTACTTTACTCTCCTTCGAAGACAAACGAAAATTTTCACGTTGTCTATTATAAGAAATAAAAGCATCAGACACAGACGAACCTTTATTTAACAAAACAATTTTAAAAATTGCGCCATTTTTAACATATCCAGTAAATGTATGATTAATCACAAGTAATGGCCCTTTAACAAAAGAAGAATTTTTCAAAACAGTAATCGAAAAAATCTCATTTGAATTTAAAGTTGAAAGTCTGGCATAATCGTCTTGAAACATCACAGTTGTTGCAGGAATTTTAAAAGAACCTAAAAATAACGGCCTTATTTTTTCAATAGAATCCAAATAAACTATTTCCCCCGGATCAAGTTTAGATAAAACATATTGATATTCACCTACAGAAACATAAGAAGAAGAAAGAGGAAATTGTAAAATAATGTCTTTCATAGAAATAGTATCAGTATTTTCTAGTCTATAATTAATATCCAAAACATCGCCAATAGAAAAATTCGCAGGAACAATCACAGATTTAACAACACTTAATTTTAATTCTCGTTCAGTATAAACTTTAGGAAGGACAGTAAAATAATTTGAAAGATTCATAAAATAATATTTTCCGGCATACCCATATCTTACAAAAGTATTTGTTCCCTCTTTCTTCTCACTATCAGTATAAGGTGCATAAAGAGTATAAGAATAAACTACTTTTGTTTCTTTAGAATTCAGTGAAATTTTATTAGCATTACTTCCAGATTTGAATAATCTTTGATTAAATTCATCGTATACCTCGATATCAGAAAGCGGTGCTTGCATATTATTCTTTAAAGAAACAGTAACAATCACCGCATCTCCCGAATACACAGAAACAGGATTAATATTTGAAATAATTGAAATATTAGAATATTCTAGCACAGTCATATTAAATAATTTCGAATCCGTTATCTTTTCTCCAAAATCAGTAAAAAAGAAATACGATATATTAATATGAAAATTACAAGAAGAACAAACAGGAAAATTAACATAATCATCAAATAAAAAATAACTAGTATTTGCAAGAAATAAAGAAACTTTTTCTAATTTAGAAGGTAATATGTTTGAAGTGACAGAAAAAGTAACATCGGACAAATTAATATTTCCATTATTCTTAAAAAAAGCAAATAATTTCGCACTTTCTCCAGAAGTATATTCTTTTAAAACATTATCAGACATAAAAAGTGCATCAAAATCCACAGTAACATAATCATAAACATCATCAATATTAAATTTTACACCATTATCTGCTTTAGAAAATATTTTTATAGGATCAGTTCCCGTAAAAACACACCTCATTACAAATGTTTTGTTTTGCACACTTCCGTTGATTATGGTGTTATTTACAATAGTGTAATTATTAAAATTAAAAATAGTTTCAATTCTTCTACTTCCATCCAAAAATTGTAAACTATCCGGAAGCTCTAAAATCGCATCAACTTTAGTGTTTATAGGAATAGAAGTATTAACAAAAATAGTATAATTAAAAAAATCTCCGACATTGCAATAATGAGTACTTTTTTGTGTAGAAACTAAAATAGGAGACATTGTTTCAATCAAATACAAATCAGAATAAAAAAAGTTATTATCAATAAAAATTTTTGATCTAAGCTCTGCCTTAGATTTTAGTATAGGACGAATTGCGTATGTAAGATTTAAAGTTTTTCCTTTTTTCAAATTCCCAAAAAATTTAAACTCATTTTTATCCAAAGTACCATCGTTAGAATTCAAAATTACTTCAAACCCGTTTGGAAATGCGTCAGAATATAAAAAATCAGATGCGTCAATTCTACCAGTATTATTTATCATAACAGTAACATTCGCAGTCTCCCCAAAATAAACCGTATGCTTTGGAAAATTTCTAATAATAAAAAAATCATATTTTTTTTCATACATAGTTACTTGTGATAAATATTTTCCATCAGAAAAAGAAATAGACAAAACACAAATTTCCGTATCAAATAAATAATCGCAATCATTTTTATCAATAGACACAAAAGTACCGTTTTGTGCAGCATATACACCAATAGAATTCACTGTAAAAGTAATCCCATTTACAACGTCCCCGTCATGAATCATCCCATTAAAAACAGATGTCGCAGAATAAGAAATCATGCTAAATATAGCTACAAAAAATACAAAAATCAGTAAAAACGACCCCTTGTTCTTTCTCATATATCCCCAAACCATCTTTTATACGTTTCTGTATAATCCTAAATAAGATAATATTATTTATAAGCGTTTAGGATGGGTACAAATCTTAAAAAACATAAAAAAATAGAAAAAAACTAAAAAGTACATAAAAATAATAAGAACTAATCCAATTGTTCAAATTTCTTAATTTCTGGAAAAACTAAAAACATCGGAATTTTTTCCATATTACTACCATTTGAAGAATCAATAATAAAATTAATTACAGAAATAGATTTGTTTTGCAAAAATTCGTTTTTCACTAAAACAGATATTCCCAAAAAAGTAATTCTTTCTCTATGACCTTCTAAAGCCTTTTCTATTCTTCTCAAGACTTTAGCATATCCTAAACCTAGAAAAAAAGAAACACAATTTTTTGATATTTTTCCATCATTAGCAATTATTTGAATTTTTTCATCAAAATCACTTATCCCATTAATATAATAAGTTGATTCATCTAGCATAATCTCACCTTATCCAAATATTAAACTAAACGGATTTCCAAAAAAATAAGTAATAAAACTAAAAAGTATAACAGTCCAAAAAAATGCTGCCAAAATCGATGCGATTTTTTCTGTTTTCTTTTTATCTTTAGTTATATTAAAAAGTGCAAGCATAAACATTCTTCCGCCATCAATCATTCCTGCGGGAAATAAATTAATTAAACCTATTGCAAAAGTAACAACAAATAAAATTTCAAAAAGTCCTTTTAACCATGAAAAAATCGGCTCAAACAACTTATATTGAGATTTTACATCATACACAGTATGAAGATTATTTATCCCAAGAAACCCTTTTGAAGAAAAATCCGGATGATTTGTTGTTTTAAGTTTATAGAACAAGGAATAATTTCCTAATGTAGAATTATAATATCCAAACGTCACGGTAGAATTTGGTGAAAGACAAGTCATTGAATTGTAAGGCCCAGAAATATTATTATACTCTAACCCATTAAAAGTATTAAAAGTTTGACCCTCTTTTAAATTAACTAAAAGTGCAGGATAATTATTAGAATCATTTATTGCATCAAAAGAAAATCCAACAGGCTCAGAAATTTTATTTTCAATGGCAGGAAACGCAAATATAAGCATTAAAATAATAGGAATCATTAAGACAAAATTACTCATTGGCCCTGCCGCAAAAATACTGTATTGAACAACATCGCTTTTCTTTTTTACTTCTTTTTCATCGGGTTCAACAAATGCAGCTGGCAAAAATGGAACAAATATTGCAAAAAGACCAAAACCTGTGTTTTTTATTTTAAGTCCATGTGCCATTGCAACTATCGCATGACTTGCCTCATGAACAATCACAATAATAAATATTGCAATAATCCAATGTAAAAAAGAAATATAACCAAGGCCAGGAACAGAAGTAAATGGTAAAAAAGGAGCAACTTCTTTTGACGTAGGAACAAAAACTAATCTTATTGCAACATAAATAATCATAGCAAAAGCTAAAATAATTCCAATAAAACCAACACCAATAGAAACATATCCGTAAATTTTTATCCATTCTTTAAATTTATTTGCAAACTTTTCAAGAGTTTTTATTCCAAATTGCCCTCTATATAAAAAAGCATAAAATAAAGGAAATAACATTTTTTCTAATGAAACTTGTTTTTTATTTTTTACCAAAAAATAAGCAAGAAAAATTAAAAACAATAAAGCTAAAATTCCATCAAAAATATAATAATTCATCGATACCATACCATTAATCCCTTTTTACACATCACAAAAACACAAATCATATTGCAAATATCAAATAAACCAAAATAGTCCAAATAAAACTATCTAAATTAAATATAAACAAAAGAAAAATATGATTATTTGTTTATTAGCCTTACTTATTTGTCTTCTTTCTGACAACTCTAAGCGACTTTGACTTTGCAGCACATTTTTTACAAGTAATCTTACCTGAAAGAACTTTCATCATAGGAGCTCTCATCTTGGTCTTGCATACTCTGCAAACAAATACATTTTTGTATAATCTATTATGCGCTTCTGGGAATTTTACCATGTTAATATCTCTCCATTAAAATTTATTCTTTAGCAACAATCTGCTTCATAACTCTTTGATCAAGTATTTCCCAATATAGGATAGTGATACCTTCAACAACTTCATTTTTCAATTCGTCAGGAATTTCCAAATCAAATGTTTCAAATGAAACTGCATCCATCAAATTTGCCATATTTTGTACAACTGAAAGAACTTGAGCTTGTTTTTTCTCAACGATAGGAACATCAACCATATCGTGTCCAGGTAATACTAAATTTCTTTTTTTACCATCAATAAGTCCGGTAGCAAAAAGATTTACTTTTGCATGACCGTGTTTTCCTGGTCTAGAAGTTGCAGTGTCAACAACTCTACATGCTACACCTTCAACTATAATGTAACTGCCTTTTGTCATATGTCCAATACTTTCTTTTTTAGTTCCTGCCATATAAATATCCTCTAAATACTTTGAAAAATGTGCCTTTTATAAAACTTTGGGTGATAAAACATTATTTATTCGCCCACAATACTCTTCAAAAATAAAAATAATTACTTTGCCGCAAGTCTAATATCTGAACCCTTTATTGTTTTTCGTCCAGCGTGCTGTGCAAGTTTTAATGCGTTTTGTGATATTTCTGCTGCTAATTCCTCAAGTACCTCTCGTAATTCTGCTTTTGCATCCTCAGAAACTCTATCAGCACCAATATTTTTCATAAGCTTTTCCATAGCTGCTAAAGGTAATGCGTGTTTATCCATATTTAACCCCCAAAATCAAACTTAAAAAATCTAAATGATGGCAAATAAAAGCCATTTCATACTTATTTTTGTAAAAACAGATATATATAAACGTTTTGGTTGGATACTCAAACAAAAATATTTTACCGGCAAGCAAACTTGTATTCAGTTTTATATTTGCAGTTTCAATCGTATGCTACTAATTAACACAATTATTTACATCACATGTAAAGGCCGGTAAAAATATTTAATACATAAAAATTTAAGAAAAAATAAAAAAATTAAATTAAAAATTTACCATCGTCATAAATTACTTTTTTAGACCCATCAGGCAAAATTGCGGTAACTTTTCTTCTTGATGTTGCAACTATATCAGTATGCACTGAAGAATCATTGTAACCTAATCGTTTCCACTCTTTCTCAGAAACTTTTGAAGGGTCGCCTTGATAACAATCTTTGTATGCCTTTCCAAGCGCTAAATGAGTATTTCCTTGTGGCCCACCAACATTTTCGTCAAACAAAGTTTCCCCCATAAATTTAGTAATTTTTGACATTCTCCCATCAGTCATGGAAAACTCTCCAATCATGTTTGCATTTTTTGTAGCAATCATTTCTTTTAGAACTTTCTCACCAACTGATGCGGATGATTTTGTTACAATTCCATCTTTAAATTCTAAATAAACATCTTTTATCAAATTTCCATAAATATATAGTGGTTCAGTAAATTGAATTTTACCATTCACATCATTACAATTTGGAGAAGTAAATATTTCAAAGGTTGGAACGTTTCTACCAGATCCGCCTTTCCATGCTCTTTTCTCTCCAATACCAATAGTAATATCAGTACCTTTTGCTTCTACCCTTACTTTTTGTATTTTCATAGAATCTAATTTACGAATTATTCTATCAATGTCAGAATAAACTTTTTTCCATGTTTTGATTGGATTTTTATCATCCAAATAACACGCCTTAATTATTTGAGCCCAATATTCTTTTAGACTCATTTTTGCTTCTTTTGCCATTTGATGAGTTCCATACATAGCAAGTGTCCAAGTAAATTTTCCTGCATTTTCTTTTTTATCTCTCCACTCCATATATGGCTTAAAAGATTTCTGACCAAGCATCAATCTCTTAGGATCGATTCCTTCGAGTTCGTGCTTATTTGTTTCTGCAATTATGTAAATAGAATGATTTATTTCATCAATTCTTCCCTTCAAAAGTTTTGAAGGAAAAAAAGTAATCTGCTCATCAGATGCCTTTTCATAAAAATCTCTTGAAACATCGTCAGGAATATATTGTAATATAGGATGTGCGCCGCATTCAAGTACTGCACGTCTTAATGGAATTAGCATTGGTTTTGAACATTCATGTATTTGAATAAAAACAACTTCTCCTTTTTTAACTCCTTTTCCACCACCTAACGCAAACTTAACTAATACATCGGCATATTTTTTTAGAATTTGTTCGCTTGGAACATAATCATCTTTTACTTTTACAGCATTCTTATCCATTTTAGCACCTCTTAATATCAATGATATCAACAAAATAAAACGACAATATTAAGTTTATAACGCTATCGCTACGATTTACAATAACTGTCCGAAAAGTCGAATAGCCTTAACTGTATTGCTAATAATATTACCAAAATAAATACCTATTCTAAAGAACCAAATAAATTACTGCATAAATTTTGCTTGCTGCCAGAGTGTCCCAAAAGTCTTACCTGCTTGTCTCATAGAGACATTTGAACTTTTGTGAGAATGTGATTGGATAGCAATTGTATTTGCTAAAATAATTGCTTCATTGAAAAAACAATTAGAAAAAATGCATACCTTCTGCTTGGCAGGTAACAGACTTGGGACACACCTTGCTGCTGACGACTTCGGACAAAGTCTCACAACCTAGTCATCTTTAACTTTCTCTCTAGTGCATCAGAATTCGGATAAATATTTTCAATTTCTCTAAAAAATCCAGTATGATGCATTGTTCTTTGATTAGTCTTATAAAAAAGTGCTTTTTTATGACACATCTCATGAAACAAAACATAATCAAGTAGATCTTCGTGTACAATAAGACGTTTTGTTATAGATATAGTATTAGTA
>JBAZVA010000023.1:10742-20836 GCA_041661165.1 Candidatus Woesearchaeota archaeon
TCAAATTGGTTTCAGTCAAAAGACCTAAAAAAAATATCGAATTAAGATGATCAAACCTTTCTTTCAAAAGCTTATCTTGTTTTGTCGGAACTATTGTTTTATTTATATGTTTAATAAAATAATCATACAGTTCAGTATACTCTGTTTTCTTTTTTATACGAAACATCCTAAGAAAAAAATACTGAAATAACCCCATCACAACTTCTTTATTAGTATTCTCCCAAGAAAGCGCCAAATGAAATTCAATTTTATTCTTAGTGAATGTAACATTACTTCCGTATGGCTTAAAATGTCCTGAAAAAAAAACAACTATTTGCCTGTTTAAATCCGCATCAAGTTCAAGTTTATTAAAAGCTTCAAGTGCCGTTAAATAATCTATAGAAGTAGCCATATTTATTATTCGTCAGTTTTCTTCTTCTCTTTTTTAATTTTAACATCAATTAAAACATCTAAATCTTTTTTCTTTGATGGTTTTTTATCAAGTTCTTCTTCACTAAGTTTTTTCTCAATAAAATCATGCAACCTTTTTGCACCATCTTCAATCTTTACAAGTAGATTAATATCGCCAAAACTCTCTATTGCACAATCATAACAATAACACTCATTAGTACCTTTAATACAAAGAATCGCTTCTTTCACTTGACATATAACGCAAACTTTTTTCATAAAAATCCGACATGAAATATATTTTCCAATTAAACAATGTTTAATAGTCTTAACACTTAATAATCATAATTTACAGTTTCTACATCTTCTAAAAATGCTTTGTAAAACAAATAAGTATTATACAAATCTACTTTTGATGAAATTTCAAATGGTGAATGCATTCCTAAAACAGGAAATCCTATATCAATAACATCGCAACCATATTGTGCAAAATATTTGGCAACCGTTCCACCGCCACCCTCATCAACTTTTCCAAGTTCATCAAACTGATACGAAACATTATTTTTTTCACAAATAGTCATAATATATCTGCAAAACTCACCTGATGCATGACTTGATGAATATTTTCCACCATACCCAGTATATCTTTCTATAGCAACACCGTATCCCATTTTAGCTGCATTTTTCTCGTCATGAACTTCTTTAAATACAGGATCAAACCCCGCAGTAACATCTGCAGAAATCACTTTACTATTCTCAAAAACATTAAGAGGAGTAACATTACTCTTTAACAAAGTAATAATCCTTTCTACTACACGTTCAATATTTCTAGTATGACTTCCAGTATTTCCATCAGAACCTATTTCTTCTTTATCTGCAAAAATAACTATACTTGTATATTTAGGATTAGAATCAAACAACGCATTAAGAGCTAAATATGCGCATCCTTTATCATCTTGACCATAAGCACCAACAAACGATTTGTCAAAACCCACATCCGTAGGTTTATTTTTTGGAACAAAACTTAAATCAGAAGATAAAAAATCTTTTTCCACAATACCATATTTTTTATTTAATTCGATAAATATTGCTTCCTTAATTTTTGATTTTATATTGTCATCATTAACAGGAATAGAACCAAATAATACATTCAATTGCTCCCCAGTCACAACTTCGCTTGCTTTCTTTTCCATTTGAAGTTTTCCTAAATGAGGTAATAAATCAGAAATTACAAAACAAGACTCATCATCTTTTTCGCCATAAACAAGTTCTACTTTCTTTCCATTTGATAAATTAACAAATCCATGTAATGCTAAAGGACAACTAAGCCATTGATATTTTTTTATTCCGCCATAATAATGTGTTTTCAACGATAAAAAATCACCATCGTCAACAAAAGGTTTAGGTTTTAAATCCAATCTTGGAGAATCAACATGAGAAACAATAATATGAACACCTTTTGAAATGTCTACTGTTCCAATATTAACTAAAGTAATATTTCTATTTCTATTGTTAAAATAAACTTTATCTCCTTTTTTCAAGGAAGAAACAGTATTCACATCCACATAACCTTTCTTTTTTGAAAAATCCATAATATTTTTAGAAGCCTCATACTCTGTTTTAGAATAAGATAAAAAAATTTTATAACCTTCGCAAAAATTCATTACTTTACTTTTATCAAAATCAAACCATGCAGACTTTTGCAAATATTCGAACTTTGACTTTTTGTCTTTAGTTTTAATATCAGAAATAATCTTATCATCACTATTATCTAATTCTTTATTTTTCATAATTTTAAAACCCCTTTGATTAATATATCAAAAAATTAAAAACTATAAAATAAATCAGCAACTATAATTTAATAACTTATCTATAGTCTCTCCAAGTATGATTACACTTTGCACATCTAAAAAACTGTGTTTCTGGCTCATCAGATGCACGTGTTTGTTTTGTCCACCAATATGCTCCTTTATGTTCACATTTCGGACAAGGTACTTCATCTGTTAAAGGAAGTGTTTCAATTTTTTCTTCTATTTCAACTGCAACAGATTTTTTCGAAATAATTTTTTCGGTTATAATTCCAGAATCTTTAGAATTATCAGAATAACCACAAGAACAAAAATTCCCTTTTGCTTTCTCAAATCTCATAAGCGACGAACATTTTGGACAAAATTTCATTTTCTTTGCACCCTATTAATCAATTAAATAAAAACACAGCGAATCGTTTATAACTCTTACTATTATGAAAAAAATTTATCTAATCGGCTGAAATCCTGTAATAATATAAGTAAACCAAATTTTAATCCAACCTAAATATGGAATTTTAAACACTGCTTTTGCAAGATAATTATCCTTAGTAGTATCATTCTCCCCAATTGCATAAAAAATATCTTCATTATGGTCTCCCTTTGTAGTAAAGTGATATCCGTCTTCTTTTTTCTCTATTGCAATTACACGATGAATTATCGGGTCACTTCTAAGTTTCCCTCTAAAAACAATAATATCTCCAAGTTTAACATCTTCCATTTTTGTTCCATGAAGAACCATAATATCCCCTTTGTTAAAACCATTAACAAAATCAAATGTTCTAAATTCTTCATATGAAACATTTCTTTTTTCATACCAACTTCCACAAATATTCCAAAAAGTATCAAAGTTTTCAAATTGTCTAAAATTAATACTAGATTTATCCTTTACTGAATAATTTTGACAAAACCCATAAACGACTTTATCGTCATTCATAATAATTTCACGACCAAATGAATCAAGTTTAGGGGCATAAGAATGTTCCATACTTCCAGAAACAACAGCAACAATAGGAAAACTAGTAGCAAAAATAAGTCCAAGGACCGGATACAAAACAAACTTGATAATTACAAAAGCCAATATTATGTTTACAATCCAACTCCAAATTGAATCGTCTTCCCAAACGAATTTCCAGAATCTTTTCAGATAACCTAAAACACCTTTTGATTTAACAGATTTGTAATTGTCAGACAAAGATTTAAGCTCCCCTTTTTTATGTTTAGGCATAATAATTAAAATGAATAGTGTTTTTTAAATATGTCGTTTTAAAAAGTTCAAAAAAAGAAATCAATGCTTATCAAGTAACATACTTTCTATAGAATTTTTTAAAGAATCTGATGATTTTTTTGACATTCCTTCTAAAGAATCCAATAGCATATAATTACCATCATTTTGCTGGAGAAAAACATGCAAATTAACATATCTATCATCAATAAATGGAATACTTCCATTTTTATCTCTAATAACTAAATCTTTTCTATTATCATTATTAACATCCATTAAATACACTTTACAATTACCATCGTATACTTTACTTGGAAACTTAGGTGGTACATTAGTAAACGCATAAGCAAAAAGAGACGCAGCTATCGTAATTAAACCCAAACCAATCAAATTATCTTTTCTCATGTTTATTCCTGAATTATGTTACGATTAAAAAAAAGTAACAGATATTTAAACTTATCGAATTCAATGAAGATAAATCATTCAGGACATTTCGCAGAACATTTCATAATAACCATATTCTAAATTCGTTTTCTTGCATCAATAGAAGTCTCAAGCATTATCTTCTTTCTTTTCAAATATTTTAATTCGTCAAAATACTCTTTTATCATAACACTATTTTTTGTTTTTTTAATTTTATCTTCAAGCGAATTTATTTTCTTATTAACATCTTTCAAATCAGAAGTTATAGAAATAATTCCGCGGGTAGCATTTTTATTTTGTTCTTTTATCTCAGAATAAATTTGTTTATTTGATTTAGAATCCGACTTACACGCAAAATCTTTCTTGAAATCATCATCATTCTTTGAAACTAATTTAAAATTTCCAGAGGATAAACGAGCATCATCAGATTTTTTTTTAAACATATTAAAAAATTTTTCAAACATATTTCTCACCTTTTATCTAAGTAAAAAATTTTAAATTTAAAAGAAAAAAAGGGAAATAAGGAACAGATTAAACGGGACAACAAACGAACGCACACGTTGCTCACCCTCGCAGAGAAAACCAACTCGCATAGTACCTCTGTAAATTGCTCTGCTCATACCCCTATTTCGTTTACTCATTCCTTACTCCCCTTCTGAATATTAGACTTATTTGACGATGAAGTCAAATTTGATGACGACTTTAATGATGTTATCTCCTCAATGTATAACATATCTGAATGAGGATCTTTAGAAACAAACAATTCTGCGCCGGCTGACCAACCCATACGCTTTACTAAATCTGAAGAAACAGTAATCGTGTATTGTTTTTTATTAAATTGTAGTTTTACCATTTAGTCAACATTACTAATATTAAAGTATGAATTTATATATATTTCTATTATTCTTTACATATTTTATAACTAGATTATAAATACTAAATAAATAGTTTATAAATACTTTTCTAATAAGTTTTAAATACTTAATAAATATTAAATAACTACTTTAAAACTAGTTTATAAATACTAAAAAAATATTTTTTAAATACTTTAATAATACTTTTTAAATAAGTTAATAATATTAAATAAATAGTATTATAATATTATCAAGAAAAAAATATAAAAAACAGTACAGAAACCATTATAAAACAACCAAAATTCTATATTATTATGAAATTTTGCCCAAAATGCGGAAAAGACACAGATGAACTAATTCACGATTTATGTCCAGATTGTTATTTCAAATCAAATGACATATTAGATGGTTTTAAACCTACTAATATTCAAGTTTGTAAAGTGTGCAAAAAAATAAAAATTGCAAATTGGGCAAACAGAAGAGATGACAACGTTGTTGAAAAAGCTGTCGCAGATAACATCAAACCAAAAAGAGGAGTAATAATCAAAAACGTTGAAGTAAAATACAAATTTGGAACTGACGAAACTATAAAAAGAGAAAATGTCAAAGCAAAAGTAAAAGTGACCGCAGAAATTGATAAACACAGAGTAACTTTCGAATATGACATGCCAATAAGTCTTTCAAGAACAAGATGCCCATTATGTGAAAAAATAAACGTAGGATATTTCGAAGGAATATTACAACTTCGACCAATAACTCATACTTCTTTCGATGATGCAGTATATTTTATTAGAAAAGATATGGATGAACAAAAAAAATACGGAATCGCAATTACTGAAGAAGTAGATCAAAAAGAAGGACTTGATTTTTATTTTTCAAAAAAAATATATTTACAAACTATTGCAAAAAAAGTCGTAAAGAAATTCGGTGGAGAAATAGATGTAAATTCTAGATTAATAACATTTAATCATCAAACATCAAAAGACGTTACAAGACTCACAGTTCTAATTAGATTGCCAAAATATGGAAAAAATGACATCATATCGACAGATGACAAATTACTTCTTGTAGACAAAATATATGGAAAAACAGTGTATGGACTAGAAATTGATTCTGGTAAAAAAACCAGAGTAGAAACTAATTTGAAAAAACCAGAAATTGTAGTAAGAGCACAAGATATGGAAAAAGATGAAGATGGAAATTTGATTTTTGAATATAACGAAAAAAAATACAAAATCAACCCAAATCAAAAAATATAACAAATGTACTATAAAAACATAACAATACTATGATAACTATTGATGGTTCAGACGGCGGAGGACAAATGCTTAGAACAGCACTTGCTCTTTCGACAATTACACAAAAACCTTTTTCTATGATAAATATTAGAGGAAATAGAAATAATCCAGGATTAAAACCACAACATCTCACATGCATCGACGCAATCAAAAAAATCACAGGTGCAACTTGCGATGCAAAATTAAATGACAAAGAAATTATCTTTACTCCAGGAAAAATAAATAAAACAAAAGAAGACATAAATATCGGAACCGCAGGTTCAATCACCCTTTTGCTGCAATCATTAGTTCCAATTTTAATTTATTCAAAAAAAATTTCTAATTTTAATATAATTGGAGGAACAGATGTAAACTGGTCACCATCAATAGATTACTACAAAGAAGTTATTCTAAACGCATTGTCTAGTCACGCAGAATTCAAATTAAAAATATTAAAACGAGGTTTTTATCCAAAAGGCGGAGGACAAATCAACATAATGATAAAACCAAAAAAAGAATTTCCTAAAGTTAATTTGACCGAAAGAGGAAATTTAGTTCAGGTGATAGGAACAAGTCTGGCATCAAAAGATCTATCAGAAAAAGAAGTGTGCGAAAGAATCAAAAAAAATGAAGAAGTTCTTCTAAAAGAAGTAAAACATTCAAAATTAATACAAGCAGCATACGCAGACACCTTTTCTATTGGAGTAATAACAACACTCGTGGCAAAATATGAAAAAGTTAGTATCGGAAGCGACGTATTAGGAGAAAAAGAAATTTCAAGCGAGGAAATCGGAACCCTGTGTGCTAAAAAATTATTGGAAAGAATGCATTCAAACGCAATATGTGACGAGCATTTGACAGATAATTTAATTCCATACATAGGACTTTTCGGCGGAGAAATAATCACAGACAAAATTACGAACCACATAAAAACAAATATTGAAATAACAAATATGTTTCTTGACAAAAAAATTATTATTGAAGAAATAGTAGATGAAGAAAAAACAAATGAAGTAAACTCGAGTGAAAAAGAAAATAAAACAATAATAAAAATAAAAAGAGAAGAATAAAAGAATATTAATAAAAATTTAAAAAATAAAATAAATAAACTTAATCTCGTAACAATCCTTCTTTTACTAAAGTAACCGAATGAGAACATTCATCTTCTACATGAGTCAATTTAACATGATGATTTTGTTCTAACCCATACAAATCAAAACGATTGCAGGAATATCTTTGTTTAACAATATTTTCTCCACCCAAAGTATTAGTCTTTTTTAGAGCAGGAGATAAATAATCATGACTACCCATAAATTGGAGCATATCATATTCCTCTTCAACTGCAATCGAAATCTCATCTTTAACAACTGGAACTCCTTTTAATAACTTCATTAGTTTGGAACCAGTATATCCTAGCGGTCTCAAAGTTCTATCTAATTCATTAATATTATCAAAAGCAAATGCCAGTCTTTGTGCATATTGAAAAGATATCCCATATTTGTTAGTAATATCTTTTAATGATAAAACCTGTTCACGTGTATTAAAAACAAAATTATCATCACTGATATCATTTACCGCTTCAGGCAATCCTGAATAAGAAATCAACCCCTTCTCGTCATCCAAATTTGAAGCTAAAACAGCGTCAGATAATTCCGCTCTTGTCCGTCTTACCACTTCCTTAGAAATTCTATTCGGTCTAGATAATGTTATACTCATATTTTCATCCTCACTTATACCCACACTAATTGTTTTTTAATTAAAACTTAATAAAATAAAAATATCTATTTTATAAATATTACGTACATATAAAAAAAGGAAAATAACGAAAAAAACTTAGAATCTAGGCGCTATCTTTGCATCTTTTTCTTTTTTAGTATGAAAAAACTCTTCAATTTTGTCATAAAACTCAAAGTCAAATTGCAACCCTTTTCGCTTAATAAAATCTCCAAGGATTCTCATATCAGAAACATACGCTGCCGCTTTATCAAATTCATTTCTGTGAATATGATGTCTGATTTGTTCGACTATTTCAGAAAGTCTTCTAGTAACATGAGAATACACTTCAGAATCAACAAGTTGTTTGTAATCTTTTTGCAATTCCAAAGAAACATCAGTAATTGTACTTTTCAAATTAGATGCCTCAAGTAAATATGCTGCACGAAATAATTTGTCAGATTTTGCTTTGTTAACTAAATAACTAAATTTCGCATCACTTTCTTTAAATGGATCCCCATTAATAGCCATCAAATTTTTATCCATAACAAAAGAATAAACTTCAAAGTCTATAAATATTGCAGTTTTTTAAAAATATATCCTACAGTCTTTACCTACCTTCATCATGGCTCTGTCCAAAAAGTCTAGCAGCCTTCAAAGGTATAGTATTAATATTGGTACCAAATAAATTAGCAAACAAAATGCAATATTAATACGCATACTAAATCTGCTCGCTGCTAACGACTTTGGACAGAGCTAAATTCAATACAAAAGTTTTATAAATAGTCCTTTAATCAAAAATATAATAAGAACCATATATATGGAGGAAAACCATGATAGAAATGAACAACAGATGTACCTCTTGTAAAAAACAAATTACTAATGATAAAGGTGCGGCAGTTTTTAATTGCCCAAATTGCGGAAAAACAAAAGTTATCCGATGTACTAAGTGCAGACAAATAGTTTCTAAATACACATGCACTGCTTGTGGATTTACTGGTCCAAACTAGTTAATACAATTAAGCGAGGAATAAATATGGCTACAATAATTGTTGGAATGAACGTGCGACCAAATATGGACGTAATTAGCGACATAGAAGAATTAAAGACAGAAGCTTTTGGAATTGTTGAAAATTTTATTGGAAAAAAACTTACTGATAAAGACATAATTATAGAAGTAAAACCTTTAGCATTCGGATTAAAAGAACTTCAAGTAACATTCATGGCTCCAGGAAACATGGACCAAAATATATTAGAAGAATTGTTTGCAGCTTCAGAAAAAGTAGAAAACATGACTGTTAATAGATTTGAACTAACTCGAGGATAAATTTTTTATTATTCTTTTCAAACAATTTTTAAACTATCTTTCTCTTTAATATTAGATAACATGGCACAAAACAATACTGAGATAGAAATAAAGATAGAAGTGACAGAAAAAGAATTCAAAAGAGTAAAGAAAACACTCAAACAGATTGCAAAATACATGAAAGAATCACATCAGGTAGATGAATATTTCACACCGGCACACAGAAACTTCATAGAACCAAAGAAACCCATAGAATGGTTAAGAATTGGAGAACGTGGAGGAAAAATAATTCTAAATTATAAACATTTTTACAAAAACGAAGAGGGAATGACCACTCATTGCGATGAATATGAAACAGAAGTAAACGATAAACAACAGCTGGATTTTATATTCAAAGCAATCAACATGAAATCACTCGCAATAGTTGACAAAACAAGAGAAACATATATTTACAATGAAAAATTCGAAATCGCACTAGACATAGTCAAAAATCTTGGTTACTTTATAGAAATTGAAGCATTAAAACACAATGAAAGTGTTGAAAAAACAAGACAAGAATTGTTTGAAATTGCAGAAAAAATAGGAATTGATAATCCCAAAGAAACAAACAAGGGATATCCTTTCATATTGATGGAAAGAAATAGTGCAATTAAGAAACTTTAATCATTTTCACAACTTTCTCAAAATTTTCTTGACAAATTTTATTTTTGTATTCAACCAAAGTATTCCTATCAATCTGAAATCCTCTTCTTCTAAGATACTCACAAAACTGCGTAACATTCTTTGGTTTATTTGTATAAATACATCTCTCAAAATCAATCATAGTTACTTTTTTACCATCTACAAAAAGATGTTTATGCGGATTAGTCATTTCAAATTTATTTATTCCTAGTTTATCCATTACAAAACACTGTTTTAAAACAGAAATCGCAATATATTTATTTTTATTTTCCTTTAAATCAAAATTCTGTATAATGTCCCCATTCAATTTTTCCATGACTACACAATTATCGTCAAAATAATATAATTTCGGACCAATTTTGTATTTGTTTAATTTCTTCAGAAAAATAGCTTCCTTCAACTTGTAGAATTCGAATCAGATTT
>JBAZVA010000024.1:0-7782 GCA_041661165.1 Candidatus Woesearchaeota archaeon
TATTCTTTTCCTTTAATTTTCACAACAACACTTACACGTTTTCTTACAAAATCAAAGGGAACTTCATCAACTTTTTTGTATTCGTGAATCGGGAGAGTTTTATATTTTAAAACTGCATCGTCAAGCGGATTTTTAATTCCAGTTTGATGAAAACTATTTAAATATGTGTATAATAAAACGTCAGGCGAATGTTTACCTTGTATATCGGTATAAGTAACAAGCTGAATATTATTTTCTGTCAAAGTTCCAGTTTTATCTGTACATAAAACATCCATGCTACCAAAATTAGGAATCGTAGATAATTTTTTTACTAGAACTCCGTGCGTCGACATGTTTTTTGCTCCCTTTGCCATAGTTATTGACATAATCATAGGCAAAAGTTCTGGAGTAACTCCAACAGCAATTGCAATTGCGAACATAAACGATTCAAGAACATTATTTTTCATTACTGAATTAAACAAGAAAATAAATAATACTAATACAATAATTATTTTTGTTATAAAAAAACCGAAATTATTAACTCCTCTTTCAAATTCGCTTTTTTGAGGTGCCTCCGCAAGTTTTGAGGCAATTGTCCCATACTCCGTATTTTTTCCGGTTTTTACCACGATTGCTTTTGCAGTTCCGCTAACGACGTTTGAACCCAAGAAAATCATATTTGAGAGTTCTGCTAATGAAGAAACTTTTGAACTTGTTTTAATTGAAATTTTTTGGGAGGGATAAGATTCTCCTGTTATTGAAGACTGGTTTACGAAAAAATCTTTTGACTCTATTATTCTTGCGTCCGCCGAAACTACATCCCCTGATGACAAAACAAGAATATCACCGACACAAATCTGTGATGCATGAATTTCTATTTCTTTTCCATCACGAAGCACTGTTGAAGTTGTTTTTACGACATCTTTTAATTTCTCGAGTGCTTTTTCTGTTGAATATAACTGAACAAACCCCAAAATAACACTTATTAAAATTATTGATACAATAATTGTTGCATCTACATGACTTCCTGTAAAGAAAGATACTACTGCTGCAACAAGAAGAATTATGATTAAAGGATTAACAAATTGTGATAAAAATCTTACGATGATGTGTTTTTCTTTTTTTTCTGATAAAATATTGTGACCGTATTTTTCTAATCTATACTGTGCTTCAGCGTGAGTAAGACCGTTTTCAGAAGATTTTAATTCTGACAAAACGCTTAAAGAATCAAGAGAAGAGAATTCGTTTAGTACTTTCTCACTTAGTTGATTAATATTATTGTTCCTTTTATTATTAATTGCCTTTTCCACTAACATCCCCGCTTTAAAATCAAGAAATTGAAACAAACAAAAAAATAAAAAGTAAAAAAATTACATTAATTTAACAATATCAATAACTCTGCAGGAATATCCCCATTCATTATCGTACCATGCTCCGATTTTTACAAATGTTTTATTCATAACTTTTGTCAATCCGGCATCGAATATCGTTGAATGAGAATTACCTACGATATCGCATGATACAATCGGGTCTTCTGTGTATTCCAATACGTCTTTTAGATGAAAATCTGCAACTGCTTTAAACAATTTATTAATTTCTTCAACACTTGTTTCTTTCTTAACTTCACAAACTAAATCAGTAAAAGAGCCATCTGGTGTTGGAACACGAACTGCAATTCCGTCTAATTTTCCTTTCAAATGAGGAAGAACTAAAGCTACTGCTTTTGCTGCCCCTGTTGAAGTTGGAACCATTGACACTGCTGCACTTCTTGCTCGTCTTAAATCTTTATGAGGTGCATCAACTAATCTTTGATCCCCGGTATATGAATGAATTGTAGTCATAAATCCTCTTACAATTCCAAAGTTGTCATCTAAAACTTTTACAATTGGTGCAAGACAGTTTGTTGTACAGGATGCATTTGAAATAATATGATGTTTACTTTTATCATACAAATGTTCATTTACTCCCTTAACAACATTAAAATCAATATCCCCTTCTGCCGGTGCTGTGATTATAACTTTCTTTGCTCCCGCAGTAATGTGTTTTTGTGCGCCTTCTTTTTTTGTAAAAAATCCAGTTGATTCAATTACGATTTCTACATTAAGATCTTTCCATGGAAGTTCTAATGGATCTTTCTTTGCGTAAATTGGATATTTCTTTCCGTTAACAATTATATTTGTTGCATCGTGGCTTACTTCGCCTTTGAATTTACCATGCACAGAATCATACTTTAGAAGATGAGCTAGTGTTTTTGTGTCAGTCAAATCGTTAATTGCTACGAAATCAACATCTTTGTCATCAAGACCTGCTCTGAAAACCATTCTACCTATTCGGCCAAAGCCGTTAATTGCTACTCTTTTTACCATGTAAACACCTCTTTATTATATATAGATAAATACTATTTTGTCTTATAAATGTTTATTACTATTATAAAGTTACTTTTAGATGAATAATAACAACAATCTTCAAAGTCTTTTACCTGCCTTTACATATAGTACAAATAATTGTACCAAATATTACCTTGGTCGAAAATACAAATATCTTTGTGAATACGGTTTGCTTGCAGGTAAAAGACTTCATCGTTTTATTATCTTAATATTGTCATCGACTGCGATTATAAGAATAGAAGGTTTGCCTTCTTTTTTTCCTTCGTAGAGCACAAAGTCCACAGCACTAAGAATTGACTTGTCACAATCTTCTATTGAAGTCATGTTAGGTTGACCTGAAATGTTGACTGATGTTGTTACGATTGGAACTTCTAAATCCTTACTAAACCAGTGTTTTGGAATTCGTACTCCGACTGTATCAAGTTCTCCTGCTATTTCTTTTAACGCAATAAGTGTTGATTTTTTATCTTTAACTTTTAGAATAAAAGTAAATTTGCCAGGCAACTTTTTGTCAATTAAAAGTTTTGCTTTTTTTGAAACGATAAAATTGTCAAATATCCATTTTTTGTTTGGCGCAATTATTGAGAACGGTTTTTCATCACGTTGTTTTATCAAACGAATTTTTTTAACTAATTTAGGATTAGTTGCATCGCAACCTATTCCGTAAATTGTATCAGTTGGATAAATGAAAACTTTGTTTTTGATGTTTAGCATGCAAAATCACAAAATTATTTCTTCTTGGAAACTGGCTTTTTTGTTTTAACTGATTTTGCCTTGACAGATTTCTTTGCAACTTGTCTTTTTTCGGAAGTTTTCTTTGTAGATTGTGGTTTAACATCATGTTTTTTTATGAAATCAACGTAAGTATTGATCTTTTCTACAAATTCTCCGGACTTTACTTCTTTTGTTCTAAGTCCGATTGATGCTATTGAAACAGTATCCGATAAACAACCCATTTCTTTTATTATACCTTCGTGATGTGAACCACCGGCAGTACAGAATAGTGCAATATTTTTAAATTTGTCTTTGTTATCTAGAATATAAGTTCTAAGTGCAGGAGCCATTGTAGAACCCCAATCAGGAGTTCCCAGAATAATCAAATCATATTTTGATGCGTCAGAATTAACTTTGTTTATGACTGTTGGAATTTTTCGTATAGCATCTCGTCCACCTAAAATGTAGCCAAATAAACCCATTCTATTTTTTGTGTCAATTAATTCTTCAATATCACAATTTAAGCCTTTTTGAATCAATTCAGCAACTGTTTTTGTAGTTCCCGTTCTAGAATAATATACAATCAATGTTTTCATCAGCATCACCTTTGATAATTAATAAAATAAAGAATTTGATATATAAATGTAACTGATAAAAAAGATAAATGCGATCTTGTCAAAAGTCTTTGGCGGCCTTTTCTAAATTGCGTAAATAATTGTACAAATTATATTATCTATTCTAAAAAACAAAAGTGATTGCGAAATACTGTTACCTCGCAAGAGGTAGCCAAGTGTAACGCAGCTATGCTTGCCGCTTGACTTTTCGGACAGAGCAAAAAAACACGTAAGTAATAAGTGTTCATACGTACCGGCTCTCATGCGTTTGCAAAATAAGTTTGTTCGTTCTCACTAACGGTGAAAGAGTAAAAATAATAGCGTTAATAATTGTAGTTGCCGGTGAAGTGAACACTTATTACTTACAAAAACACCAAGAATTTATAAAAGAACACTCAACAAAACAATCATGCAAGAATACGAATACATCTTAAAACTAAAAAAACTAATAGAAAAAGAAAGAATAGAAGACGAATCAGTCACAAAAGATGAAATTCTAAGATTAGATAAAGAAAAAAGAGAAAGAAAAGGAAGAGCAATAACAAAAATAGTAAATCAAGAAAATACGCACCTAGAAAAAGAAGGAATATTCCGATTCAAAAAAGAATCGCAAGAAAAATTCCCACATCTAGACATAGGGGTTGGAGATACAGTATTAGTATCGGAAGAAACGTCAAACAACCCTATTGATTCCGGTGTAATTGGAGAAATAGTCTCAAAAAGCGATTATCACATAGACATCTGTTTTCAAAGAATATCTAATTTCCTAAAAACAAAAATACTTATTATTCATAAATATACAAACGAATCAACATATAAGATTCAAACAGAATATTTAACAAAAATTAAAGATTGGAGTGAAGAAAAAACAAGATTAAAAGGAATTCTATTAGAAGAGAAACATAGTAGAATAAGAGAAATTGAACCTTTGCGTTTTTTTGATGAAACTCTAAATCAATCGCAAAAAGAATCCGTAACAAATGCAATTAAAGAAATAGATATGTTTTTAATAGTCGGTCCACCAGGATGTGGAAAAACAAAGACAGCAACTGAAATAATTAGACAATTAGTAAAACAAAATAAAAAAATATTAGTTTGTGCCGATTCAAACATTGCAGTAGATAACATTTTAGAGTATTCTAATAAATATTGTAATTGCGTAAGACTAGGAAACTCTCCAAAAACACTTGAAAGTGTCGAGAAATGCACATTAAACTATAAAATCAAACATCATCCTGATTATAACGAATATGAAAGACACTTAGACAATATAAAATTTAACAGATCTGAACAAAAAAGACACATTTATCCTTCAAAAGAATTACGAAATAATCTAAATGATATTCAAATTTTAAAAAATGCAGAAAGAGAAATTTCAATGTTTGGAATATCAGTAGAAGATACTAGAAGTATGAGTAATTGGATAAAATATCAAGCAAAAATAAAAGAATCAATGTCAAAATTAGAAAAAATAAGAAACAAAATAGAAGAAGAAATAATTGAAGAATCAGAAGTTGTTTTTGCAACAAATACCGGAAGTCATAAATTAAAAGACGAGTTTGATATATTAATAATAGACGAAGCAGCACAATCTACAGAATGTTCATGTATTGTTCCAATTTCAAAAGTTAAGAAAGTAATTTTAATTGGAGACCATAATCAATTACCACCAACAGTTTTATCAAAAGATGCAAAAGAACTACAAATATCATTGTTTGAGCGAATGCTAAAAATATCAAGAAGCACATTACTAGATACATCTTATAGGATGACTGAAAAAATAAATAAAATCGCTTCAGAATTATTCTACGAAGGAAAATTAAAGACGGAAATAAAAGAGAATGACGAATATTACACAAATTTCCCATACAAAAGTCCAATAGTATTTGTAAACATAGATTCAAAAGAGCAAAAATATCAAGACCAATCTTCGTATTTCAATGAGAAAGAAATTGAAAAGATATTCGATATTGTTACGAAATACCCTAAGGAAAAAATCACAGGAAACGATATTGGAATAATATCACCATATTTAGAACAGGTTAAGAAACTAAATGAGAAATTCATAGGTTTTGAAATAAAAACAGTTGATGGTTTTCAAGGACGAGAGAAGAACATAATAATATTATCACTCGTACGTTCCAATAACAATGGAGAACTAGGATTTCTAAAAGACTACAGAAGACTAAATGTAGCAATCACACGTGCAAGAAAGCAATTAATAATTGTTGGAAATAAAGATACATTGATTAAGGACGAAAAGTACAAAAGACTTATCGAATATATTGAACAGATAAGTAAAGAATATTAAAAAAAAGAAAAATAAAAAATCATCCTTAATTTATCTTAAATATTTTTATCAGCCTTTACATATAGTGCAAATAATTGTGCTAATTATAAGTTCCGATTGGAACTGGACTAGTATACTACATACAAGTCTGCTCGCTGGTAAAAAATATTAAAACAAAACACAATCTCTTAATTACTTTCCAGTAAACTTCTTAATCACATTTCCAACATCAGACGGCAAGAAAAGCACAATCTTCTGTGATGGATCTGGCGAAATATCTCTTAGTGTTTGAAGCGTTCTAAGCTGGATTGCCGCAGGGCTTTTTGACAAATTGTCTGCTGCCTTTCTTAAATTTTCTGAAGCTTTTAATTCTCCTTCTGCAGAAATTATCATTGTTCTTTTTTCTCTTTCTGCTTCTGCCTGTTTTGCCATTGCTCGTTTCATTTGTTGAGGTATTTCAATTTCTTGAATTTTAATTGATGAAATATCTACTCCCCATTCTGAAGTTTCTTTATCAACAATTTCTCGTATTGCTGTTGCTATTTTTTCTCTTTCAGTCAATACTGCATCAAGCTCTGAATTTCCAATAACGTCCCTTAATGCTGTTTGAGTATATTGGCCTACAGCGTAAGCAAAATCTTCGATTTTTATTATTGCGTCAGCTGGTTTTTCTACTCTAAAATAAACAACTGCATTTACAAGAACTGAAATATTATCTTTTGTGATTGCTTCTTGTTTAGGAACATCCGTAGTTCTTATTCTGATGTCAACTTTTCTCATTGATTGAACAATAGGAAATATCCATTTTAACCCAGGATCTTTAACTTGAGTGAATTTTCCAAGAGTAAACACTACACCTCTTTCATACTGATATAATAATTTTAGTCCCGATAAAACAAATATTACTAAAATAACAAATATAATTATTCCAATTGCCATGTATTAAACCCCCTTTTTATTAAAATGATGAGATATGTAACGATAACTATATTTAAATAGCTTTTGCCTGACGGACTCTGTCTGAAGTCTTTGGCGGCCTTAAATACATCACTAATAATTGTGCCAATAATTATTGCTTATTCTAAAGAACTAATATAATTTGTGAATACTGTTCTGCTCGCCGCCTGACTTTTCAGACAGAGCCATCTGAACTTTATTAAGATAAAAAATAAAAATAAAAATAAAAAATAAAAAATTAAATTAATACTTATCCTTTAAAGAACTTCTGGAAAAAAGCCATTAATTTCTCAATTAAATTGTTTTGCTCTTCCTGTTTTTTCTTCAAATCAGCAATTTCTTGTTTCATATCTGCAATCTGCTTTGCTGTTTCTTCATCAACTGCTGCTGTTTGTGTTGGCACAGGATTAGAAGGCATAGCACTAGTAGGTTTAGCTACAGATGTTTTAGCAAGTGGAGTTTGAATAACTGGTGGAGTAATAGTACCAGTGATTTTAACTTCGTATCCCTGTAATTGTCCTTCATACTGATCAAAATTCATCAATACATTTACTGCTCTGTTGTCATCCTCTTTTGCCCAACCTGCAATTAACACGTTAGAATAATCACTATCTTGAACTAATTTAATAACAGCTTCTCCTTCTCCTTCAAAAAGTCCTGAAGCAAGACCATATGCAGGATATGTCACACCAATTAATTCTGCAGCAATTCTATTTACAGCAGGTGAGCCATAAATAATTGCATTCATCGTACTTGGAGTTACTTCAAAATTCGTGTCAGCAACCAAAACAACATTTGAGTTATAGTTATCTTTTATGAACTGATACAATTCTATTGCAGA
>JBAZVA010000024.1:7792-20346 GCA_041661165.1 Candidatus Woesearchaeota archaeon
ACATCTGTATCCTCGTATCCATAAACAATAGCACCAACTTTGCTGTAAAATGATTCAATTTGGTTTAGATTTGAGATTCCATGGTTTGAATTAGATGTGTTTGGTTTTGAAGGTACAGTAAACATAATACTTGCAGATGTTGTTGGAATTGACGTAATATATAACTCATTGATTACAATATCAACACCACCAAAGTAATAATCGTTGCCTTCACTAACTGTTTTTTGAGTACTACCAATTTTCAATACTGCATTATCATTATCAGAGTTTGCACCCACTAATGTATAATCTATTCCATCAATTGTTTTTGTTTCTCCTAGATCCAATGAAACGTTTAATGGATATGTTAACTGACTAAGCAGAGTAATCTCCATCATAGCATTTGTTGATGGAATTGTTGTTATGTAAATAGAATCTACTATGAAATCTACTCCACCTACAGTGTAATCGTTTCCTTCAGAAACTGTTTTCTGTGATGAACCAACTTTTATAATTGCATTATTAGTGTCAACATTTGCACCTATTAAAGTGTATTCAATTCCATTTCGTATTTTTGATTCTCCTAACTCTAAAGTTAATTTATTGCTATCAACTGGAGTAACTACAGGTTTATTATAAACAACAAAAGTTATTTCTGCATTAGTAGTTGGGATTGATATTATGTATAAACTACTTACATAAACAGTTGCACCAGAAATTGCATATGTTTTTCCTTCTTCTACAGTCATCATAACATTTCCAATTTTTATTACTGCATTGCTTTTGTCATCATTTGCACCCATTAATGTATACCAAACACCATCATGTTTTTTTCCTTCTCCTACGTTCAAAGTTACAGTTAAAGGGTATATACTTGTAGTCGTGTTTGTAATAAAGGAATCAATTACTGTTTTATATTCTGAATATTGCAATGCTCCTGTAATTTGAACTCCGTTAATAAAAACTGTTGGAACTCCTGATACTCCTAAAGCATCAGCATCTGTTTTATCTTTTGCTACAACCGCATCATATTTTTTTGAAGCGACACAAGCATCAAATTTAGTTTGATTAAGTCCAAGGTTTGTTACAATTGTTTGTAATTTTGCATCATCAATTGTTGCATAATTAGAACTTAAGAAAAATTGATTTTCAATTTCAGTATATTTTCCTTGCTCATTTGCACAATATGCTGCAACACTTAATTTTTCTGCACCGCTATGAACTACATATTGTTTAGCAATAATTTTTACTTGTCCGGCATTTACATATTCGCTAACAATCTGCGGTAATGTATTGTCATGGAAACTTTTACAATACGGACATAAAAACTCAGTGTATTCAACTAAAGTAATAGGAGCATTTACGTTTCCTATGATAACACTTTGAGTAGTTGTGTCAATAGGTGATGTTAAACATGCACCATCATTACATCCATTTGGACATTTTTTAGGAGTTCCAGCTCCGGAATGTTCATCAATACATCTAAATTCAAATACCTGACAAGCACTGCCACTACAAGAATTGACGGTGTCACCATCATCGTAACAATAATCTTGTTCTTCTATTGTATTAAGTGTTACTATTCCTTTAACATAAATATTGTCTCCACCATCAGAATCAGTACATGTTTGTACAGTAGTTGTCACAGGTTTATTATAAACAATAATAGTTATTGTTGCAGAAGTTGTCGGAATTGATGTAATGTATAATTCTGACACATAAATATCAGCTCCAGATATTGTATAGTCATTTCCTTCACTAACTGTTTTCTGAGTATTTCCTATTTTTAGTACTGCATTATTATTATCAGAATTTGCACCTAACAAAGTATAATTAACACCATCGTATGTTTTTGTTTCTCCTAACTCTAATGTTAAATTAATAGGATACGTAGTTGCTGAAGCTAAACACGCACCATTGCTACATCCATTTTCACATAAAGTTGAAGTATGATCATAAGTATTATCAGCATTACAATACCATTCTATATTATAATCACCAGTGCATCCAGCAGGATTATTACACAAACTAGAAGAAGGACTACAATAATCTTGTGCCATTATAGGATATTTTGGATTATTAGTGATTGTTCCTGCCACAAAATAATTTTTTCCATTATCAGAATCAATGCATTTTGGTGCTGCTACAACGTCTTTATCCTCACACCATTCGTCATACCAAGTGTCAAAAGTACCATCATTAATACATTGTTCTAAATATCTTGAGTCACATTCATAATTATAATATCCTCCGTTAAGAAGAAGTTTCAAATCAAGCACTTGCTCATTTGTATCGTAATTTAATGTTACTCCTGCTCTAGTATCCACATGCGTACGCGGAATAACTATAGAAGTATTTGTTGCACAATCTCTTACTGTTCTATGAAGAATTTTGTGCTCTTCTGCGAATGCTATCGTAGCAAACGTTAATAGAAATATAATCATTATCAATATTGTAGTTTTTTTCATTTCACACCCTCTTTGCATTTTTATTTTTATGATTTTCTTGTAATATGATTGTTAATTTGATGATATTACGATGATAATTCTGAATTTTTGAATATATATTAGTTCCGTGGAACGTAATGGAAAACAATCAACCAAACGCATTATTATGACATAATACGAATTAAACATATTCCAAATCTTAAATGAAGTTCAAAATAGTCTTTATTTTAATTATAAAATAAATTTTACTTCTTTTAATTTGCCATGAATCGAAATAGTAACGAATTTTTTCTTTTCAAAATCTGATAAAATTCTTGATACAGTAGTTCTTGGAATTCTTAATTCATTTACAATTCTTGCCTGAGAGGACAACTTTTTTTCTTTAAGATACAAAAATAATTCTTTTTCAGAATTGTCAAATGATTGTAATAATAATTCGTCGTTTTTATTTGCAGCGTTATTAGTTATAGTACTATTAGTAACATTATTTTTAGTTAAAATATTGTTTTTAATATTCTCATTTCTACTAAAGGAATTACTCTTATTTGAATTTGCAAATATCATATATCCCGCAATTGCCAAAAATATCAAATTTAATAATGTCTGCAAAATAATTACAGAATAATCTTTGCTTTTTTTCTGAATCAAAATATTTACTTCTTTTGAATCCCCCTTACTAATTGTAAAATTTGAAACTCCTATTAATTTATAACTTCCTGCATAAACCTTACAAGTATTTTCTTTAAAATTTGAAATAACTACGGAACCAAATGCATTTACATTAATTGGCAAATCTGCTTGAGTTTTATCACATTCAAAAAATAAAGAAGCATTTGAAACAAAGTTATTATCAGCATCTACAACATTTATCTTTACTGTTCCAACCCGATGAAGATAAACCGCTTGCGTCAAAGTATCGTAATTTAAATTTATACTATTATAGTAATCAACAGCAGGTGTACTTAAATCGTCCACTGTTATTATTACATTAGAATATAAATCATCAATAGATAATTTTAGAGCATTATCTTTTGTTATTGTTTCGTACAATATATCATCATAATTAGCAGTAACAAATGACCCAGAAACCGGATTTGAATTAGTATCATATAAAATAAAATTATAATCAGTTGCGTATGAAACCGCTAATAATGAAATAAACATTAGAATGAATAAACAAGCATTGTATCGTAATTGTCTTTTTTGTACCATCTCATACCTCTACATAAATTTAAAAACTAAAAATAAAAAAATAAATCATACTAAAACTAATTTGAATTAATCCCAAGCTGTTTTTCTTTCTCTGCGATTTTCAATCTTGTCTTAATTACAGTATCGGGATTCAAACTCATTGCCTCGATTCTGTTTTCAACTAAGAACATTGCAAAGTCTTCGTGATCACTTGGTGCCTGTCCGCAGAAACCTAAATGCTTATGTCTTTCGTTACATTTTTTAATTACAGTTGCAACCAAAGTTTTTACTGCGTCGTTTCTTTCGTCGTAATCGTGTGCCACTAATTCTGAATCTCTATCAACACCTAATGTGAGTTGAGTAAGGTCGTTTGAACCGATTGAAAATCCGTCACACAAATCAAGGAATTGGTCTGCTAAAATTACGTTTGCCGGAATCTCACACATGACATATAATTCAAGACCGTTTTCTCCTCGTCTTAATCCGTTCTTATCCATTTCCGCAATTACTGCTTTTAGTTCAGGAATTGTTCTACAAAATGGAATCATCAATTTCAAATTTGTTAAACCCATATCGTTTCTTACACGTTTGATTGCTTCACACTCTAGTGCGAAACCTGCTTGATATCCTTTTGAATAATAACGAGATGCTCCACGCCAACCAATCATAGGATTATCTTCTTTTGGCTCGAAATATTTTCCACCGATTAAGTTTGCATATTCGTTTGTCTTAAAATCCGAAAATCTCAAGATTACATCTTTTGGATAAAATGCGGCAGCTAATTTTCCTACACCTTGTGCCAATTTGTCAATAAAATATTCTTTTTTATCAGAATATCCCGCAGTCAATTCTTCAATTACTTTTCTTGTTTCAAGGTCTGTTACTTTATCAAACTGAAGTAATGCATTCGGATGAATTTTAATCCAAGAATTTACAATAAACTCTTCTCTTGCTAAACCTACACCATCGTTTGGTAAAAAGGATTGTTCAAACGCAAGTTCAGGTGTTCCGATGTTCATCATTATTTTTGTTTTTGTTTTTGGCATTTGTGAAATATCAGTTTCATTTATTTTGAATTTTAGAAGTCCATCATAAATTAATCCTTCATCTCCACCCGCACAACTTACAGTAATATTTTTCCCATGCGTAATTTTTGATGTTCCAATACCAGTTCCAACAACACACGGAATTCCAAGTTCACGAGAAATAATTGCTGCGTGACAAGTTCTTCCACCACGATTTGTTACAATTGCTGAAGCAATCTTCATAATTGGTTCCCAATCTGGATCAGTCATATCAGTTACAAGTACGTGACCTTTCTCAAATTTATTTATGTCTTTAACATCACAAATTATGTGTGCTTGTCCTGAACCAATTTTTAATCCAACAGAATTTCCTTTTACTAAAACATTTCCTTCTTGTTCCATTACGTATTCTTTGAAAATAGTAGTATCTTTTCTTGACATCACAGTTTCTGGTCTTGCTTGAACAATAAACAATTCTCCAGTATTTCCGTCTCTTGCCCATTCCATATCCATTGGTTTAAAATGTCCTGCTTTCCAAGAATAATGGTCTTCAATAATACAAGCCCATCTAGCTAGCGTCAAAACTTCTTCTTCATTTAATGTAAATTGTTTTCTTTTATCAAGTGGAGTTGGAATATTTTTTGTAAGTTTTTGTCCGCCTTCATCATAAATCATTGTCAATTCTTTTGTTCCTAAGATTTTTGTAATGATTGGTCTTTTACCTTGTTTTAATGTTGGCTTAAAAATATAATATTCGTCAGGATTTACTGCTCCTTGCACAACATTTTCTCCAAGTCCCCAAGCTGCTGTTAAAAATACTGCATCTTTGAAACCTGATTCTGTATCAATTGAAAACATAACTCCACTACACGCTCTATCAGAACGTACCATCTTTTGTACACCGATTGATAACGCAATATTAAAGTGGTCGAAATTTTTATCAACTCTATAAGAAATTGCTCTGTTTGTAAATAGTGAAGCAAAACATTTTCTACATGCATCTAAAAGTTGATCTGGTCCTCTTACATTTAGATAAGTTTCCTGTTGCCCTGCGAAACTTGCATCCGGCAAATCTTCTGCAGTTGCACTTGAACGTACTGCAACATCACAGCCCTTTCCAAAAGAAATTTCCATGTGTTTGTATGCTTCAAAAATTTGATCTCTTAAATCATTAGGGAATTCTGCATGACGAATAAGTTCTCTTACTTTATGTCCTCTTTCCGCTAAGTTATTCATGTCAGAAGTATTTAAATCTGAGAGAGTATCTCTTATTTTTTGTTTTAATTTTGCGTAATCTATTAAATATCTGTAAGCATTAGCAGTGATAGCAAAACCGTTTGGAATTCTTACACCTTTCGGAGTTAACTCTCTATACATTTCTCCAAGAGAAGCATTTTTTCCACCTACAAAAGGAACATCTTCAATACCTAATTGATCAAACCAAAGAATATATTCACTAGACTTATCCATACTTAATCCACCTCTTTTCCCTAACATTTTTGCCGAAATCTTTCGATTCCTAAAATAAAATATATGTTATTATTAACTACTTCTTTATATAAATAAGTGTCTTCATTTGTGAGTGGAGGTGATGACTGGGAAATCTCTGGTTTTTCTACCAGCCTTAACATATGAATGTAAATAATTGTGTTAAGTAGAAGTTCCGATTGGAACTGGAATAATATTCTGCATACGAGTCTGCGTGCAGGTAGAAAAACAAAAAGTGCATTTCGTGATAAAATTAAAACCAGCCTTTTCTTCTAAAAAATATAAGCATAACTACAACAGTAACCAACATTATAGCACTCATCGCCCAAAATCCATATTCACTGTGAGCACCAGGCAAGAACGTAAAATTTGTTCCATACAAACCAGTAATTACCGATAATGGAAGCATGATAGTAGTAAGAACGCTTAACACTTTCATAACCTGATTAGTATTATTTGTAACTGAAGACATATATACATCGTATGAATTTGCAATTGCATCTCTTGATGAATCAATTAAATCATAAACTCTAATAGAATGATCGTAAACGTTTCTAAAATAAGGAGTAGTCTTATCCTGAATCAAAGAAAATTCATCTTTACTTAAATTGGAAATCTTGTCTCTTTGTGAGAAAGTTGTCTTTTTTATTGCAATAATTAATTTTTTTAATTTAAAAATTCTTGAAACTAAATCACTACTTGCGTTGTGTGCCGCTATTTCTTCTAATTCTTCTATTTCTTCATCTATTTTTTCAATAACAGGAAAATAAGATTCAACAACTTCATGTATATAATTACTTAATAGAAAATCACACCCTCTTCTAAAATGCAAACTTAAACGCCCTAAATCTTTTTTTAATTCCTGATAATAAGGAATTTCTTTTTTATGATTAGTAATTATAAAATTTTTTCCTAAGATAAAATCATATTCATAAAAAACTACTTTCTTCTTAATAGTAAGACCATGAAAAATGCAAAACATATAATTGTCGAATTCTTCAACCTTTGTTCGTACACGAGATCTATACAAATCTTCAACAGTTACCGGATGTAAATCAAACGTTATTCTCATTAATTCTGCTTCATCTTTAGTAATTGCAGTAATATCAAGCCATACAGGATGCTTCTTTCTAATCTTGTCAAGGTCCTTTAGATTTCCTTTTTTTGCTCCGTTATCGAAATAGTGAATGTCAATCATTTAGAGTAATTGTGTTCTAATGTAATATAAAATTATCTTTTTTTAAGACTCTGTCCGAATTAGTCAGCAGCAAGCAAAACAGTATTCATTATTACATTTATAATTTATTTGGCAATGTATTAAGTACTAATATTTACACAATACCTTACAAGGCTGCTTGACTTTTCGGACAGAGTCTTTTTTTAAGAAATAAAATGAAAATGTCTAAAAATTCGTATCCCTACAGCAAGCTGATGGAGTATTCGCGAATTTTTTGCTTCGCACTGACATTTTCAAACACTAAAAAAGTATATTAACTTTTTTGTGTGATCAAAAATTACATTTTTGACATATTACTTTTTGAAAAATATCACAGCAGGTTGCGCAGGGTATTAAACCCAAAAAGTAATAAATCATCTTTTCCAAAAATAAGAACAAACATCTCCTTCTTGAACTATCTTTATGATTAATGTACTATTATCTTTACTAATTACAACTTTAGGAAGAGTAACTTTCTTAGAACAAGGCCTAATTCCTAAATTTGGAAAACTATCATCAATATGAAATTTACCATCAAAACAAGGTTGTTTTAATACAAAAATATAACTTCTTGTGGGAATTACAAAATTAGAATCTGGTTCCCAGTATCTCCATAATTCAGGATTTCCATATTCGTTTGGTTTTCTAACAATTTTTGGAATTCCTGAGTTTAAATCTATATCTTTTGGATGTATTAGTCCGGGATTACCTTTAGGAATGAATACTTTCTTTTCTTTACCAGTTGTCAAGTAACCTTTTAATTTTGAATACTCTAATTTAGGGTGCTCTATTGCACAATTTTTATTTTTAATAATAGTATCCAAGAATTCTACAAAATTTGAACCTTGCAAACTTTTAATCATTTGAATATCTTTTATTTTCTTAGCATCATTTAAAACTAGCCAATATTCTCTTAAACTTAACATAGAATAGGATAAAGAACCTAGTAGTTTTTTTGCTTCTGGATAAGTAATATAATTTATCCTGTTATTATTGTCTTTTGAAATTTTTAGTCTTACTTTTTTCATACTTGTTTTTACTAAAGAAGTAGCTTTCAAAAAATCTCTTTTTATCCACAACTTTATCGATGGAGAATAAAAATATTCATTAAATGCTTTAACAACAGGTTCTAAAATCGGCGCAGTTTTCTTTCTTGATAATTGAAGTCCAGTGCCCCAAAATTCAATAAATTGTGCTGTTTTTTTCAATTTGAATTTTGAATTATTTCCAAATTCAAAAAGAACATGATTTTCTAATACATCAAAAATTGCTTTAATAAATTCAGATGTCGAATTTTTATTAAACGTCAAATATACCCTTTCTCTATTCACTGTATCATTATCATCTTCATAATCAGTAATTCTTATTATTGTTAGAGGCAAATTTTTCTCAATATTATTTTTATTTGCCAAATCTAAAATTTTAGATATTAATTGTTTTTTTAAAACATTTCCACTTTTATCAAACACGTGTTTTACTTTAACAACTGCAAATCCAAACCCCCAATCTTCCTTATAATCTCGTTTAAACAAAATATAAGAATCATTTGTGTTAAGTAAATAAGACATTAATTCCCCATAAAAATAATCATCATTTTGTGTTTTAGACTCTTGTTTTAAATAATCCATTATTAAAGAATCTTTTATAGTCATTTTATGAAGAACACGATTTTCAGTATCAAGTAAGGTTGCACCATAAAGTATTTTTGCAATTTTTTCATCAAAATACAAACCCATTCCAAGAAGTTTATTTGTAACAAGCGCAGTACATGAACCAGTCAATTCTAATGTTTTTGGTAAATCCTGATTTTTTGCAATATCAGAAACGATGTGATGATCAATTATTGATACAAAATATTTCTGAAATAACGGTTCTCTATTTTGGTCCACAGAAATCCATCTACAAAGACCAGTCATTATTGCTTTTTTGTAATTTTTATTTTTATGAAGAAGTAAAGAATTCGAAATTTCTTTTCCTAAAATAGCAATTACTTCGTCAGGTATTTTGTGACTTTGAATTATTGGAATAAATGTTGTTTTTTTATCAACAAGCGAATTTCTATATGATTCAAATAAACAACAAATACAAGTATCGGCATCCGGATTTTTATGACCCATCACAAAAACAACATCTTTATTTTCTTTTAATGCAAAAATTAAACGAGTTTCTGATGATTTTGCAAATTCAACAAGTTTGTCTAATGAGATTTTATTCGAATCAATATCAAATAATTGTTTTGCAACAAAATCAATTAGTTCTATTCTTTTTTTATCATTTTTTGATATTGCAATAATTTTTAATAACCCAAGAATATCAATTAACTGCTCTCTTGCTTTGTATATTGTAACTTCGTTTGATGTTCTAAATAAAACACCATATTTTTTTGAAAAATCAACATACTCTTCAAATTTAGAATAGAAAATATCGTATGCCTTTTTATTTGTTAAATTTTTTGTTATATGAACGTAAGTTTCTAATAATACATTTAATTTGTCTAATATTTCTTGTTTTATTGGAAGAGTTAAAGGAACTTTTCTACATTCTCTTACCATCAACATTGGTTGTCTATTATCTACAGGAATGCCTAAATCCAAAGATGGTTTTCCAACTGATGTAATATAACCTCTAATTGGTGCTAACGCATCAAGTTTTGTTACTTTAAAATCCAAAGACCAATATTTCCAGCTAGCAACAAACTTTTCTCGAAATAAATTAACTTTTATTGGATGTCCTGTTTTATAATTAATATTATTTTCAGGATTCATCCAACCTGGTCTTCCAAACGGACACTCTATTTTTGTTTTCTTTCCGGCATAAGAATATTTTGCAACAATATTACTGTGATCAATACAAGTATTGTCTTTTAAATAGACTCTATCTAACCATTCGCAAAATTTGTCAGAAACTAAAGAATCAAACATTTCTTTACAATTCAGTTCTTTTGCATCTTTTAGTACTTTCCAATATTCAATAGGAGTGAGCATACAAGAATTTAAACTTTTGAGCAGATTTTTAGAATCATCAAAATCTATATTATTTATTCTTCCTTCGTCATCCCAATTTAGAACAATACCTTCCTTTTCTGCAGCCTTCTTAACTCTACTATCTATCTTTAAAGGACTAATTGATACATATAGACCCGTTGATTTTGAGTAAAAGAATTTTGACATATTATATAGTATAATATGATTGAATATAAAATTATTCTTTTTTAGAATTAGCAATTATCTTATTTTTCATGTAAAATGGATTTTATTTTTGCAATGAATAAATTTGATTTTATTCTTAATTGCAGAACTTCCTGTTCACTAAATTTTATTTTCGTAGAATATGTCGCATCTTCACGTTTGTTTTTTGATTCAACGTAAAATAAAACATCTTGATAATCAAGCAAATTTGATAAAGTTTCAATATCTTCTTTAGTTAAACTTTTCTTATAAAATTCTTTAATTAGAATACATAATGTCGCAAGATGGTTCTTTGAAGAATAACCTTTTGAAATTATAAGCGCTAATGCTGCATGATAACAAGCATAATAGCACCCAGTTATTGACCAATCTAAAAATCCTAATTTAATATTTTCTTGTATAAATCTTAAATTATGTTCTGCTTTTAGCAAATGACCTTGTATTTCACTTTCATCTTTCTTTTGTTCTAATAATATTTTCTTAGATATGAAATCTTTCACTTTTTCATTTAGTAACACGCTATTTTCCAATAATTGTTTTAAATCATACTCTCTCATTATGTAAAACCTCATAATAATATATTTGGTTTAATACGGGATAACCCGTTTCTAATGCAGATTGTATTACCTTATCTTCTTTAAGCTTTAATTCTTTAATAAAGTCTTGAAATGTTATCTGAAAGGTACTTATTTTCATTGCATTAAGTGCATCAGTTTCTTTTTCTGCTTTACTTGTATCAATTTTTTTATCTGTTACTATAACAATATCTATATCTGAATCATCTTTGTATGTTTCTTTTGCAGTTGAACCGAATACTATTGCAAAAATTGGTGGATATGGAAGTGTTTTTATGTATGTTGATATTGCATTTTTTCTTAAGATAGGCAATTTTTGAGTTTTTTCAATATCGAACATTGCAAGAATAGAATAGACTTGATTATTTTGCAAAAGAGAATATTGTTTTAGATTTGCTTCTTTTTCTGATTTTAAAATTTTATTCTTTTCAAGATATTTAAGATAGCGAGTTATACTTTGTCCATACATTTTGGTAACTCTCGCAAGTTCTCTAAGGTGTATTTTTTCATTTTTTCTTTTGTAAAACACATAAAGAATCTTATCTATCCCTGGTTTTAATAGTGTTGTCATTTTGTGAACAAGTGTTGTAAATATGTGAACATTTATATATTTTTCGGTTTATAATTTATATACTGGAGAAGTCAATTAGTTGCTTTTTTTTAACTTTTTTCATACAAATAGAAAAACGCCGACTCCCATCGCATAATCAAATTTTATATAATTTTGACTCGTTCTTTTACGATTTTTTATGCCAAAAATACTACTTTTTTTACGTTTTTTTAGTAGTACGCCAGGCAGTCAAAATGTGCCATACTTTAGTCAAAATATATAAAAAATGAAAAAACGCCGATTCCCGACGAATATCTTAATTTTCTATAATTTTGATGTTTTTTCTTATGTTTTTTCCATAAGTCTGATACTTTATAGAGAGTAACTTATTTAAATAGATTGCCCAGAAATGATTAGAAGTTTTAATAGAATTACTTTAAAAAGTTAAGTTTGGGGCGATTATTCATTTCTTTAATATACTCATCAAATAGTTTCTTAACTTTCTTTAATTTATCATATTTCCTGTATTTTATACTATCATCAATTGTCTTTATTTCTTTTAAATTCTTCATTTATATCATCCTCGTATAAATATAGTAATATTGGCATTACTTTTCTATCATCAATTGCTTTATTCATCTTTTCCTTGAATAATTCGTAATTATAGCCAAATATCTCTAGTTTGTAGGAATATCTTTTTTCTCTTGATTTTCCTATTCTGAAAAAATCAAGTATTGCAGATTTTAGCCTGATTATGCAAAATGACCTACTACTTTGACCATAGTGCAATTTTCCCTCTGATGTCAATATTGTTGGACTAATTATCTCTTTCATTGTCTTTCTCCTTTGCACGTAGTTGGGAAAGCAAACGATACATTTGCTCTATTGTTATGAA
>JBAZVA010000025.1:0-19909 GCA_041661165.1 Candidatus Woesearchaeota archaeon
AAGAAAATGTAAATTAACAAGTGTGAATAAACCAAATGTTATGGCAGAAGGAAGATTTTGGAACGCTATTGTTGATGAAGTTGCAAAACAATACGCAGATGTTTCACTTCAACATTATATTGTTGATAATATGGCATATCAACTTGTAGTAAATCCTTCACAATTTAATGGTGTGGTATTATTCGAGAATATGCAAGGAGATATTTTAACAGATCAAGCAGGAGGAGTACTTGGTTCACTTGGCCTTATGCCATCTGCTTGCTTAAATCTTGAAACTAAAAAAGGTTATTATGAGCCTGCTCACGGTTCTGCACCGGATATTGCGGGGAAGAATATTGCAAATCCTTACTCAATGATTGGAAGTGTTGCATTAATGTTTGACAAAAGTTTCGGATTAGAACAAGAATCAAAAGATATTTGGAATTCATTAACTAAATTATTTGGAAACGGATATATGACTGGAGAATTAGCAAAAGGAACAAATACTCCAAAAGAAAATATACTTTCAACATCTGAATTTGGAAACAAGGTTTGTGATTATATTTTGGAAAAATAATTTTTTTGTTTTTAATAAATTTAAAAAATAAATAATAATTAATGATAATATTAGTAATAGAGGGGGAAATAAAATGTCAGAAAATACATTATATGATAAAGTGTGGGATAAACACGTTGTAGGAAAATTGTCAACAGGTCAATCACAAGTTTTTGTTGGGAGACATTTAATGCACGAAGTAACAAGTCCACAGGCATTTGAAATGCTTGATGAGAAAAAAATGAGTGTAAAACATCCGGAATTAACTTTTGCAACAATGGATCATATAATTCCTACTGACAATTGTAAAAGACCATATAAAGACCCTCAGGCAGAAGCAATGGCAAGTGAACTTGAAAAAAATGTTAAAAAATATGATGTTTCTTATTTTGATAAAAATAATGGTCAAGGAGTATGTCATGTAGTTTTTCCTGAAAAAGGAATAATTTGGCCGGGACAAGTTGTTGTTTGCGGTGATAGTCACACATGTACTCACGGAGCATTTGGTGCATTAGCATTTGGTATTGGAACTACTCAAGTAAGTCATGTACTTGCAACACAAACTCTTGCAATGGATAAATTAAAAGTTATGCTTGTCGAATTTGATAAACAGTTTTTAAAAGGAATTACTGCAAAAGATGTTGCACTTTATTTAATTAACAAAATTGGAGTAAATGGTGGAGTTGGATATGCAATTGAATTTGGCGGAAATGCTGTTAAAGATTTTAATATGGAAGAAAGAATGACTTTATGCAATATGGCTGTTGAAGCTGGTGCACGTTCTGGGTATGTAAATCCTGACGAAACAACATATAATTATATTCGTAATAGGAAATTTGCTCCAAGTAAAGTAAATTTTGACAAAATGGTAGAATATTGGAATTCAATAGTATCAGACAAAAATGCAGTTTACGATAAAAAAGTTTTTTGTGATTTGCCAATTAGTCCAATGATTACTTGGGGAACTAATCCTGCACATTCTATTTCAATAGATGCGAATATGCCAAAGTTGGAAGAATATAATGTAGGCAAAGAACGAGAAGAAGTAGAAGATGCATACAAATATATGGGTCTTGAACCGGGAAAACCAATACTTGGAACACCTGTTGATGTTGTGTTTATTGGCTCATGCACTAATGGAAGATTAAGTGATCTTGAAGCAGCGGCTCAAATATTAGAGGGAAGAAAAGTAAATGTTAGAACTCTTGTGGTTCCAGGCTCTGAAGAAGTAATGCGTAATGCCGAAGAAAATGGTATTGCTGATATAGTTGCAAACGCAGGAGCAGAATGGAGAGACCCTGGTTGTTCGATGTGTCTTGCAATGAACCCTGATAGACTTATTGGGCAAGAACGTTCTGCATCAACATCTAATAGAAATTTTAAAGGTCGACAGGGTAGCCCTACAGGAAGAACTCATCTTATGAGTCCTTATACTGCAGCAGCAACTGCAATTGAAGGAAAAATCGCAGATCCTAGAAAATATTTGTAATAAAATTATTACATTATTATAAAATATGCTAAAATAAAATAATATCAAACCAAAAATAATTAACAAACAAAAAATAAAATAATTAACAAACAAGAAACAATAATAAACCAAAATCATAACGAGGTAATAATAATGGAAAATTCACTTGATACTATGTTAACAAAAAATGCGATAACAATAATTGAAGGAACGGCGATACCGAAGTCTGCAGAAAATCAGAATACAGACGATATTGTTCCTGCAAGATTTCTAAAAGAAATAACTTTTAAAAATATGGGGCAGTATGCGTATTGTGATGAAAGATTTAAAGATGGTTCTTTAGTGTATGATCATCCATTTAACGATACTAAGTATACTGGTGGAAGTATACTTTTAGCAGGAAAAAATTATGGCTGTGGATCTTCAAGAGAACATGCGCCGCAAGCACTGCTAAGATATGGAATAAACGCAATTATTGCACCTTCTTTTGCAGAAATATTTGCTGGTAATTGTGCAAGTATTGGTATTGTTGGAATTACGATATCAGAAGAAGAACTTGCTAGTATGATTGCTAATGTAAAAACAGAACCATCATCAAAATTTATTATTTCACTTAAAGACAAAGTTGTGAAATATAACAATAAAACTTCTGCGTTTGAAATGCCGGAAGGAAGACGACAGGCTTTTATTGATGGAACTTGGGATGCTTTGAATATTCTTACATTAAATGAGAAAGGAATATTAAACACAGAAAAATCATTGCCTTATATTGGAATAGGGACTATTGATTAATTTATGATTTTTTCTTTATTTTTTCTTTTCTTTTTCTCATTTGATTGTTTTTTATGTGAAAAGTCTTTCTACCGGCAAGCAGACTTGTATGCAGTTTAATGTTCTAGTTCCAATAGTCATTTACTCTCAATACAATTATTAGCACAATGTGTAAAGGCTGGTGGAAAGACTTTTGCGGGTATTTAACCTGTCATAACCTTTATAAATTAAATATTATATATAATATCATTATGAAAGGGGTGGACATAGCTCACGGAGTGTTATTCTTTGCTGCAAGTTTTATCTATGCATATCTTCTATATCATTTTACATCGTTTTCGGCGCTCAGTTTCTCAATGTTTCATATATTTGGTGTCAGCCTGTTTTTGATGCTTGGAACAGTAGTTTTGACAAATGCATATATTAGTGATTTGAGTTCTGAGTATTTAGAATACGTATCATTAACTTATGCGGCAATTGGTATTCTCACTTTGTTTCTTACAAAAAACTCTTTTGCATTTACTGCAATTTGTTCAGTTATTGCGATTTATTATTTGGTTAAACATTTAAAACACG
This sequence comes from Candidatus Woesearchaeota archaeon, assembly GCA_041661165.1. Lineage (GTDB taxonomy): Archaea > Nanobdellota > Nanobdellia > Woesearchaeales > JBAZVA01 > JBAZVA01. The sequence goes on from JBAZVA010000025.1 coordinate 3,351, forward strand.
CAGTTTAGGTGCAATATGGTATTTGAGTCACTAATAAATTTTCAAACTGCAAAAAATAAACCACTTATTCTTGTATTTTTAGGTATTGTTTATTCTTCTTTATCATTGGTGCTTGCAAATTGGATTTTTCCGTCTCACGCTTCTTTAACAACATTGTTTTTTACAGTTTTAGCATGCGTTCCGCTTTTTATGAAAACAATTGAAGCAGAAGAAGTTTTAGATATAAAAACAACGTCAGAAAAATCTCTTCTAAAAGAACATGGAAAAGTTATTCTGTATTTGTGTTGTTTGTTTTTAGGGTTTGTAATTTCTTTTACTGCTTGGTTTGTTTTGTTACCTGTAGATGATGCAGGAACTAACTTTAGTGTTCAACTTGATACTTTTTGTAGAGTAAATCAAGCAGGAAATTATGATGCTTGTATGGGGCAATATGGTATGTCGTCTGACGCAACCGGATATGCAATAAAAGAACAAAGTGCACTATTCACAATCATAAAAAATAATCTAAAAGTAATGTTGGTTTGCATAATATTTTCATTCTTATATGGTTCTGGCGCACTATACATACTTACGTGGAACGCAATGGTTTTGTCTGTTGCAATAGGTTATCACATGAAATTACTTTTGGCTTCAGTAAATCCTTTCTCTGCCGTACTTATCAGTTCTGTTTCTTTTTTAAAACATGGTTTATTAGAAATGGTTGGTTATTTTATTGCTGGTCTTGCTGCGGGAATTTTGTCTGTCGCAGTTATCAGGCACCATTACAGCACTCCCAAATTTAGAAAGATTTTACTTGATTCTTTATGGCTCTTTGGTTTGTCTGTTCTAATTATAATCATTGCTGGTTTGTTTGAAGTTTATTTGTGAATGCTCTGTAGAAAAATTCGACCGGTGAGCAGAAACAATATGCAATTAATATTAATTCTTTAGATAAAGCAATCAAAATGAGTAAATAATATTGCTATATAAGCAAGACCGGTGTATGTTTTCTACAGGGCTTATAGAAAATTATTAATAACAACATATTATAAATAAAAGCGTAAGATATATAAACGTTTAAATAACTTAAACAATTGTTTAAAAATGTTAAACATACTAAATCGCGGATATACGGACATTTTGCAGCTTTTTTATACTGATAAATGTAAGTCAATTCATTTAAGGGATATTGCTAAACTTACAAAGTATAATGAAAATAGTGTTTATAGATTTTTAAATAAATTAGAAAAAGATAATATTTTGAAATCACGAAGGCAAGCAAATTTAAAATTATTCTCATTAAAACAGAATAAGAAAGTTTATTCAATATTATCATTTTTCGATGTTGAAAAATATGAAAAATTGCCTCACATAAGAAAAACTGCGTTGAAATGTTACTTTGATGCATTAGAAGTTAAACCAATTTTCGCAATATTATTTGGCTCAACTGCAAAAGAAAATTTTAGAGAAGATTCTGATATAGATATTTTATTAATAACAAACAGTAGAATAGATACAAAAAAAGCAGAATATGCTGCAGATACTCAATCTGCGATGAAAGTGAGTACTTTTCAGATGACTTATAAAAATTTTTTAAAAGAATTAAAATTAAAAGACGATAAAGTGGTTCAATCTGCAGTTCATACGGGTTATCCTTTAATAAATCACATACAATATTATGAGGTTATTTTTAATGAAACAATATGATTTAGATAAATATCTTAATAATTCTAAATTATTAGATGAGAAAATTGACGAATTTATAAAAAAAGGAATACTAAAAATAGAAAAACAAAATAATGATGAAATTCAAGGTCATTTATTGAAATCCGGACGTAATTTGAAATTTGTAAATGATGTTATCAAATTAAACTATTTTGATTGGGCAATAACTGGTTGTTATTATGCTTCTTATCATTCTGCATTGGCATTAATACTCACGAAGAATTATTCTTCAAAGAATCATCTTGCTACATTACTGGTTATTATTAAAGAATTTTATAATAATGGGTTAGATAAAGAAGATATTCAAACATTGATAAATTTATTGGATTATCAAGATATTTTATTTTATGTCGAATCTAAAAATAAAAGAGAAGATGCAACATATTCTACAAAAACTAATTATACTAAACAAGAAGTAGAACAATTAAGAATAAAAGCAACTTTCTTTGTATCGAAAATAAAGTCAATATTAGGGGAGAATAACGTTACGTTTCATTAAATATTTTTTCTAAAAATAAAAAATAATTAAAAACATCAAAATGACTTTTATTTATATTACATTAATGAATCCAAAGTTATTACTTTTATTCCTTGCGATTCAAATTCTTCTATTTCAAAATCATGTAATGCCGAATCATTTATATCTGATGTAATTCCCAAAAATACATATGGTATTCTTCCTGTATAAATTACTGATTTTTTTTGTTCTTTTAAGAAATTTGCCGCTTCTTCTGCGGTGTAGCAGCTTCCCATACATCTATCTACAAAATAATCTTTTAAACTATTTCCGTGTCTTAAATATAGTGCTACGCCTTCTTCACTTTCGTTAAATACTCCTTCTTCATATACATGAAACCCGTATATCTTTCCATCTAATCTTAATTTTGCACTTTCATTTAGAATTTTGAGTGCATTGTCTATTTCTTTGTTAGAAGTACATAATTTTTCTGATTTAACATAATCAAAAAACGATTTAATTGTTGCAAGATTATTTTCATTAAGTCCAAACGACAATTGTTCTATCGATTTTTTATCCGTTTTAAACATTTGTTCAACCTAAACAATTTTTAGAAATATTTACTCTTCTTCATCGTCCATGAAGAACTCTTTGAAATTTTGTCCGAATGATTTTTTCTTATCTTTATTCGAATCTTCTTTTTCTGCCTTTTTGCTTTCGACATTATTAGTCTTTCTGTTTTTTTTATTTACTTCTTCTAAAGGGATATATTTATCATCACTTTTAAAAAAGTCAAAGAATTGTGAAAAAAAACCAGTTTTCTTTTTATCTATTTTTCTTTTAATTTGAACTTCTCTTTTTTCTAAATTTTTGAAACTGTCTTTTTGAACTTTAAGTAATTCTCCTATCTCTTTACATTCCTTGTCTAGTTCTTCGTGTCTTTTTAGTTTAAGAGATTGTCCGTCTGCTCTTTCTTTTTTGACAGATTCGTATTGTTTTGACCATTCTGTTAATTCTGTTATGATTTTTTCTCTTGCTTTTTTTTCAACGTCAATAGTTCCGAGTAAAGTTTTCATTTCTTCTTCACTATCGTCTTCTGCTTCGATTTTTGCTTGTTTGATCATTTCATCTACAGGCTGTTGTTTTTTAATTTCTTTTTTAATTTCTTTAATTACTCCGCCTTGTTTGTGGATAATTCTGTATTTTGGTTTTGTCTCTGATGTCATTGCTATAATAAAAATAATTATTAAACCCAGTATTATTCCAATGATGATAAATAGCTTATATTCATGAAATAAATATCGTAAGTTATCTATTGTGAAGAACTTTTCTCCATTGTGTTTTGGGATAGTTATATAATAAGTTTGTTTTGTTTTAGTAAGTTCTGAAGTGATTATAACATCAACATTATATGTTCTTCCAATAGTACTATTATATGGATTTAGTGATAATGCTATTGTACTTCTTTCATTTGGACTCAAAGTGATGTCTTTTTTTGATAATGTTATCCAAGATTGTGATGGAGATACTGATATTTTATATGTTGTATTTTCTTGATTATAATCTGCATAATTAGGATAGAATAATTCAATTGGAATATTTGATTTAGTTTCTTGAGTGATGTTCATGTATTGAATAATCTGTGTCGTATTTATTTTTTCACAGTTCTTCTCAGAAATAAAATATAATGATATTTCTTTTTTAGCAGTTGCTCCTTTTTCATCAACAGTATTTATCGTGATATTTGTATTATCGATAGGCATTACTGGATTTACTAACAACTCATAAGTTTGTGATGCGTCTTTATTTAAAGTTACTTCTTTATCTTCTATTGATGCTACAAATCTTGCTTCTTTGTTTAGAGAAACTGATAGTGTGTGTCCATTATTCACGTCAGAATTAATTATGGTGAAAGGAATTTTTGTTTTATCATTTCCACATATCTTGAATGAGTTTTTTTGTGTTGTTATTTTTTGATAAGGAAACGGCAATATGTTTAAGTCAATTTGTTTGAATTTTGTGACCTTGTCTTTTTTGATGTACATATCTATTTTTTCCGTTCCTGTTTTGTTACAAGGAATATTTAATGGGATTGTATATGCATAACTTTTATTTTGAGCAATTGTGATATTTTGTTCTTTCTTTCCAAATACTGAAGAATATTTTATTTGAAATTTAACAGTTTTATTTTCTGTGTTAAATAAATTAAAACCTACGTTCTCATTTTTACATGATAAAACGTCATAACTATTATTAACATCTGAAAAAGAACTGATTGGACAGTCATTTACTGTAATTTGATATCTTAGAGTTTTTTGATTATTTAGTGCTGTCAAAAGATAAATATCATATGTAAAATCTGATGCAATCATATTGTCAGGTGCATAAAAACGTATTGTGACATTTGTTGATTGTCCTGGATATAATGAAAAACTTTTTGTTGAAATCTTTGCAAAGTTAGAATTTAAAGTAGCTGTAGTTTCAGAACTAAAAGTATAATCAGAAAGATAATTTCCTGTGTTATATACAACTATTGTGTCATCAAACACTTGACCTGTACAAATTGATATTTTCGGGTTATAAGTTCCAAAAACGAAGTTTTCTGCACTAAATGCAGATGTTGCTATGATTATGATAATTAGAATATATACTAAAATAGTCGTTTTTTTCATCAATTTCTTCCCCAAGTACTATTATATCTACTCTTGGGGGGGAACTGATATATAAAGCTTTTCTCCTTGTCCCTACTAGATAGTGGATTTCGTGTAATTTTTGTCCCTTTATCTATATTTTATTAGCATTTTCGTCTAGGGTTTGTATCTATAGAACTTGCAAATTTTTTATAGTTTCCTAAGAAATTTTTGTCTAAATATCTTCTTATTCCAGATATCATATTTTCATCACTTGTTATTTCTCTTATAACGTGATATCTTGTTCTTCCAATCATTTTAAAGTTTGGATTTATTTGTTTTGCAACATAATATATGAACGGAACTCCGCCAAGCGTGTATGCTTGAAAGAATTTATCTTTTACGATGTCAAGAGTTATTTCTTCAAGTGGTTTTGAATTAATATTTCCATATGAGAAATTTCTGTTGAATTTACCAAAACCATCACACAAACTTACGTCTCCATTATTTAAAAGAATAATTCCTTCTCCATCTTTGTAAGTCATATAAAGATCATCGGGTGAAAGTTCTTTTTTTGGAAACCATTTGTCAAATATCTCAGAGTATGTTCTTAAACGTTCTGCTCGTCCTATTGGAACACAATCCATCAAACCTATTTTTATTGTTTTTCCTTTTTTTGGATATATATGAACATTAACTCTATGTTGATTCGCACTGATATATTCTTTTCTTCTTTTGCCATGCAAATCTTCTATAATTTTAATAATTTCATTTACTCTATTGATAGTGTCTTTTCCATCTCCAAAATTAATAAATCTGTAAGCTAAAAAAGTGGCCATATCTAATTCAGGAAAAACTTCTTTTGCTGCTATTGCGATATTTTTATAATTTTGTGTAGGAACATTGTATGGTTTTCCAAAACTTATGCAAAGAGAAGAATTCTTTTTGGAATAATCAATACCTTTATTTTTTAAAAAAGAAAACCAGTTTATTGTGTCATTTAAAGTTTTGGCAAATGTTCCATTTGACACAGTGTTTGTGAAGAAATTGTTTGAGTATTTTGCTACAACTTCTATTACTTCTCTGTTTTCTTCTCTTAACGGCTCTCCGTCCGTCAGACAAACTGATCTGATGCTTGTTTTTGCTTGTTCTAAAACTTTGTTAACAATTTCTGGATTTGGAAGTCCCTTCTTATCTGTGCCGCAATCAGATGCGCAATGAAAACACTTCAGATTACAATTTGGTCCCATTTCAATAAAAAGGTTTGTAAGAACTGGTAATTTCATTCTTGCTTTAATAAACTCGTCTGTTGCAAAAAGTAACGGATTTTTTTCCGCTTCCATTAATACGGAGATTGCTTTTTTCGGACTCATAATATTCATTTACTTTCTTTTGAAATTTGCATCAATATGTGCATTGTGGTCATATATTCTTTCCATTTCATCAATATTTTCAAGTAAGTTTTTAATGTAAGGATTTGACGCAACTTTCTTTTCCCATTTTTTAGTTTTTATTGTTTCATATACTGCCATTTTTATTGCATCATCAATGTCTGGAATGTTTCCGTCTTCTGAATAAAAATGAATTGTTCTGTGAATTCCTTCTAAAATACAATTAACGAACTTGGCATGTATTTCTGCTTTTACTTCGTCAGGTGTTTTTTTACTTCCCATTTTTCTGCAGATGTAAAAATTTGAATGATCTAAACAATACATATCTATTGCCTTTGAAACCTTATCATACAACTCTCCTCCTGACAGATTGTGTTGTTGTAAAAATCTTTGAGCACCAGCCTCAGATTCGTATCTTTTAATCATTTCTCCTATATCTTCTTGAATCTGGGGTTTTTTATCGTTATTTGTCATATTTTCATCTCCTAATTCTATCAATATTTAACTTAATTAATAGTGTGGCTTCTTCCTGTTTTATAAGGTTTTCTGTTTGTAATCACTTATAAGTAACGTCTAAAATGTATTTTTTAACTTCCAATTGAAATAAATATAAACCAATACATCATTAGACATACTATGAAATCAATCCCAAACGCGGATATTAAAGATGTGGTAAAGCTAAAGGAGTTTGGATTTTTATCAATTCCAGTTTGCTCTCCATTCGAAGTACTGCGATTAACTTGTGAAGATCCAAAAGCAGTTGTGATTTTGTTTTCATCAAACAAATTTCTTATCCAGACATCAAAGGCAAACGAGATTGCAGTTCTTGAATTGTTTAGAAAAGTTGGAATTAAAGCAGATTATTCTGAACTAAAAAAAGAAAGTGAAGAGAAATTACTTTTACTTAAAGAAAAACAAAAAGTAGAAAAAGAAAAGAAGTTAGTTGAAAAAGTAGAAAAAGAAAAGAAGTTAGTTGAAAAAGTAGAAAAAGAAAAGAAGTTAGTTGAAAAAGTAGAAAAGAAAGATAATGTAAAAACAAAGAAGATTGTAGAAAAAAATAATAGTGTATCTGAAAAAGAAAAACTCAAAAAAGAAAATGCAATCTCAACACAAGAATTAGAAGATAAAAAGCCAATAATCGGAAGCGACGAATCTCTAAAAGGTGACACATTCGGTGGAATTGTTGTTGCTGCAGTTTATGCAGATGAGAAAATAAGAAAAAAATTAGAAAAGTTAAATGTTCGTGATTCAAAACTTATACAAAATCAAGAAATAGAAAGATTGGCTCCATTAATTATGGAAATTGCGCCATATTCTGTAGAAAATATTTTTCCGAAATATTATAACAATTACGAAGTAACTCCGCTTCTAAATAGATTGCATGCGGATGTTGCGTTAATGGTAAAAAAAGAAACAGGTAGAGATGATGCACTTCATATTGTAGATAAATATCCCGGCTGTAAAGTTGGAGATATAATTACAGAAAAAGCAGAATCAAAATATATCGAAGTTGCTGCGGCATCAATTCTTGCAAGACATTTCGCACTAAAACAAATTGAAGAATTATCTAAAATTGCAGGTTTTCAACTTCCGCTTGGCTCAACTCATGTATATAATTCTTTAATGCAATTAAAAAATTCAGGTTTAGTTCCAGAAGAGTTTGTGAAAACTAAATTTGTAAATGTCAGGGATGTGTTTTTTAATAAGTAATTCTGTGTCTTAAGTTGTGTTACCAGCAAGCAAATTCGTATGCATGCAATTAAATTAGTTCTTTAGAATTAAGCAATTAAGTTGGTACTATTATTTACGCAACACAATCAAGGCTGGTAACAACTTAAGATACACCTAAGTAAAGTAACATTAATAAACTATAAACCTGATAATTCTGTATAAGAGGTATGTTATTGTGCCTGAAAAAAGAGGTAAAAATTTGAATCCACATTTAATAGGTCTTATTCTTGTTCTTATGGGAGGAATTGTTCTTACCGGTGGAGATGTTTTGATGAGATTTTGGATGGAGAATAATCATTTCTCTTTGTTCGTTCTTGGAATAATGGTTTACGTTGTTGGAGAAGTTCTTATGGCTTTTTCTTTTAAGTATCAAAATATTGCCGTAGCTTCAATAATGACGGTGATATTTAATATATTGGCATTAACTCTTCTTAGTTATTTTATGTTTGGAGATAAGATGAACACTCTTACAATTGTTGGGATGGCTCTTGCAATTGTTTCAGTTATAATTCTTGAGATTTCACTTATTTAATTTTGATATTTTTGTCGTCATTTTGAATATACTCTTATTATATATTATGCGTTCATAGAAAGACTTAAAAAACACTAAACTTTGAAAGTTTACTATGAGAAAAAATACTCTAGAAAAGGAAGTTATGTTTCATCTTGAAGATAAAGATAATGAGCCGATTAATTTTTCTGTTTTGTGCGAAGAATCATTTGCTGTAGTAAAAGAAACTCAAAAAACTATAATTTATGATTTATCTAGTTTAACTTACATAAGTAGTAGAGTGATAGGAATTTTTGCGGGAGTGTATAGAGAATTAAATGCAAAACAAGAAAGAAACATGGCGATTGTTAATTTTAATTCTTTTGTGGGGGACTCTATAGCGCAGTGTGGTTTATTTAATTTACCTATAATGTATAAAACTCTAGATGACTATTTAATTTCTTCAAAGAAATGATTTGAAAATTTGAAGAAATAATTTAAAGTCTATTGTCATTTTTCTTGAAGAATTCTATCAAGTAATCTTTTTCTTTAACAACTTTCTCAAGACTTCTTTTGTGTAAATCTTGTGCTGCCCCTAGAATACTTCCTGCATAAACTCCTGCCATTCCTGCTGTATAAACCGGATGATTTGCAAGTAATGCTTTTGCGCCTTCTGGATCAATTGCAGAACAAATTACTGGTGTTGCTGCCATTCCTGTGATGCATATTTTTTCAAGTATGGGTAATACTTCTTCATGAAATTTTGGAATTATCTTATTCATAACTTTCTTAGAAGTATATTGAAGTCCTTTTACTACTCCGTAAATTCCAGTCGAACCTAGTATCATTGCACTCATAACAGGTCTTTCCTGAAAGAATGCTGGCGCATGACTTATTACTCCGTTATATGCATAATTTACAATATTAAATGCGAATGGTTTTGTTGTTTCAATTATTTCTTGTATCATGTTTTCACTTAATTATTTTTATAAGTATTTAATTTGAAGTTAATTTGTCAATTTCTTGTCTGATTTTATTTTTTTGATATCTTTCTCTGAAGTTTTTAACTTCTTTTTTGCATTCTAAATAAGCTATAAATACTTCTGTAACGGGCATTATGCTAACTATAAAGAGTGGGAGTGAAAAAAATTGTGTTGCTTTTTTAGCTGCTAAATATGAAAAACTTGTTACGCCCGTATCTACGGCAAATTCTACAGCAAATTTATTATATATTGGGTTGTTGCATTTGTATGCAATTCCTGTTCCTAATGTTGCAGCAGCAACCATACTACTCAATCCTTTTTCCTCATGTGAAAGACCATTACGTTTTTTATCATCTGTTGTAGATGTTAATTCGTCTATTTCTTCTTTCATTTCATTATTAAAAAAGTTTTTATCTAATTCGTCAAATGATTTTCTCTCTGATACTGGTATTGAACTATATGCTCTTTCACGTGCTTTTTGTTTGCATTCTTTATGTAATTTCTTTATTTCATCATAAACTATTTTGCCATTTTCATATAATCCAGATATTACTCCAAGTGACGTACCAAATGCAGCAAGATAAAATTGTCTGTCAACAGTATGTTTTAATCCATCAACAATATTCATATCCATTTTTATTTCGCCTTTATTTTTCATTTAATTACATGATTAATATTAAAACTCATCGTTTCCTTTAACGTCTTTTACTTCCCAAACTCTAATAGGAATACTTTTTCCTTTGACAGTCAAAGGTTCTATCTCTTTACATTCTACATAATTTTTAACGGCGTCATAAGTTTTTTCAGTAAGTAAAATCTGTCCGCCTTTTGCTTTTGAGCAAAGTCTTGCGGCAATATTGACATTGTCACCAATAACAGTATAATCCATTCTTGATTTTGAACCAATATTTCCTACAACAACGTCTCCGGTATTAATTCCAATACCAAGTCCTAAATCAAAATCATCTTTCTTTGAAAACATATTAAATATTGAAGATTTTCCTTTCCATTTTCTTACTAGTGCATTATGTTTTTTTATCATTTCAATAGCACTAAGTACTGAGTTTAGAGCGTGATTTGATGAATAAACAGGAGCACCGTAAATTGCCATGATTTCGTCTCCAACGAACTTATCAACAGTTCCGTTGTGATTAAATACTGCCTCAGTTGCTTCTTCGAAATATTCGTTAAGCATTTTTACAACTGTTTCTGGTATTTGTCCTTCGGAAAATGATGTGAATCCTCTTAAGTCACCAAACAAAATTGAAACATCCTGTCTGTCAACTTTAGTATAATCTTTATCGTCATCTTGAAGTATTTTAGTAACAACTTCTGGGGAAACATATCTTGAAAATATTTCTTGTAATCTTAATTTGTCCATATTTTGTGATACGACTGAATTAATTTTATTTCTAATCATGCTGACTATATTTACATCTTCGTCATCAAAACCTTCTTTTAAATTTGAATTAAGTACTCCGATAAATCCTATCATATCATTTTGTACAACAACAGGACTTACAATTATGTTTTTAATGTTAGATGAAATATTTGTAGCTCTTAGAATTTCAGAAGACTTTAATGCGTGCATACAGATATCATTAATTTCCTTGATGTTTTGCTTAAATAACGAAGGTGTATTTGCTCCTGCGGAAATGTCAAGTGAAAAATCATTTTCGTCTTTTGAATATGATGCAAAAAAAGAATTATTAGAATCTAAAACTTTCATAATTTCGTCAAGTATTAATTTAACTGACGTTTTTAGATCTTTTACAGTATCACGAATGTTATCAATCTTAAAAAGTAAATCTAATTTTTTATTTTTTACTTCTATGTCTTTATATTTTTTCAAATATTCAATTGCTGCATCAGTTTGTCTAATTGTTGCAAGTAAAAGTGCTTTAGTATAACCTGTAATTGGCTTACTTCCTCTTGTCATTATTACTACAACACCATTTACTTTTTTATCAAACATAATTGGCATTGCAAGTACATGATTGATTTTTCTTTTGAAAAGTGTAGTGTGAAGTCTGTTTACTTCAAAGAACATTGGCTGTCTTATCTGTGCGCATCTTCTTGCGATTCTTTTTGGGATTTCGTAATTCTGCATTGATAACAAATTTCTGTCATTAGTTGCTTTTAGTTCAAAATCTGTTCCAAAAGAATTGTTAAGCATAATATATGCGAAATGCACATCAAGTGCTTTTGGTAAAAAATCGATAAGTCTGACTAGAACTTCGTTTAAATCACTAGTATTTTCCATAATTGCGTCGATTTTGTAAACTAGTTCTAACTCTTTTTCAAGACGCCTGATTGTATCTACTTTTCCCATTTTTAACACTTTACACTACTTCGAAGGGGTAATTATCTTTATAAATCTTTCGTTTTTTAACTATTTATAAGTAGTAAAAATGAAAAGGTTTAAATACTCATTTATGCCATTTATATGTATGATGACTAAATTATCAATATCTGATATTGCACATAGACTAACAAATCATTATCATAGTGCTAACTGGGAAAAAGGAATAGAAAGAATTGAAGGTGTAGATTCGTTTTTTTATTATGAAAATAATAATCCTGAAACTAGAATTTTAAAACTAGGTTCAGAGGGTCAGCAAATACTTGATAATCCTGTTCTTATGAAAGAAATAGGTGAAACTGTCTATAAAGCAGATACTAAGGAAAAATTAGCATCTTTGAGTGGAAATGTTTCGGGTGCAAAAGCACGTATGGATATATTTCAAAAACAAGGATACTTATGTTTTGATTTATTTGATGCTTATTTATTTAATGAAGCAAAAACTCTTGAGCAATTAAAAAATCACGTAATAAATACTGGTGCGTTAAGTCATTATTTTGGTTCAAGTTTTCATGGGTCAGAATATTTGGTAAATAGAGAGAAATCAATAAAAGAAAAAAGAAACCTTACTAGAAATCAAAAAACAGTCAATATGTCTAGATGGGAATATTTAGAAGCAGATGGACTTAATCCAAGAGATTATGTAGTTGAAACTGATGAGGATTTTGCAAGATATGGAAATATTTTAGTTGATGTTGTAAATTCAACAATAGGTTCTTTTGCAGATAATAAATATATTACAATTAATCCTAATGTTAGAGATGAAGTTTTACACAAAGCTCAAATTTACAAAGTAGGAGATATAACTGGAAGAGAAAAATACGATCTTTTTGTTAAAGATATGGTGACATTTAAAACAAAACTTCAATGTTACTAATTATATGATTGAATAATTGAAATGTGATTCTTATGACTAGTTACAAAGGATATGATTTGGCAAAAGTTTGTGTTCAAAATATGAATAGGGCACTTCCGTTTGGGATAATTACAATAGATAAAAAATTATCAAAATCCTCTTCAGGTGGTAGTTGTGTTGAAAGTGAATATAATTTATATTTTACTTGTCCTGAAGTTCCAAAGAAAGTTATTAATGGAATGAAACGTAATCCTATTTTTATGTTTACTGAAGTTGAACCACATAATTATTTTACTAAAATTGGTTCATTATATACAAATTATACTGGCGATATTCCTAATACTGGAAAATATAAAGGATTAGTTCCAAAACGTAATGATTTGAATCTTCATTTATTTGCACCAAAACTAATTAGTAGAGCGTATAATAAAACATTAAATTTTCAGCTTAGGCCCTATGTTAATGGTCCTGGTCTCAATCAATTTAAAGGTAAAAAAAATTTAAATGATTTTGAAAATATTTAATTATAGTTTTCTTAGAATATTTTAAATTTGTAACAAATTAAATTGCCAAATAATAGACTCAAAACAATCGAAAAAAATAATATTAGAAATAAATTATATTAAAAAAATAATTAATCAATTAAAACAGCATTAACAACGCCTTCTTGACCTGGTCTTGAAGTGATTTTTGCTTTTCCTGCTTCTGTTTCAACGATAGTTCCTTTAGTAAGAATATTTCGTCTAACAAAATTTATGTTTGCTTTGTTTTCAACAACAGTTTTTATCGCCACAACTTTGTGCTTTCCGGTTTTTGGAGAAAATACATTTGCCTTATCAAAATAAAGAGCTTTTATCTTTGTGTTTCCACCAAGAACTCTCATTTTTTTTAAAGTAGTATTTGAAGCAATAGTTGGTTTAAAACTTTCTCTTCCATCATCAAACTGTCTTCTCTTACGATGTTCAGTTGTAACTCCACCTGAAGGGTTTCTGTGTGATTGTTTTTGTGATACTGTCATAAATTAAAAGAATTTTGAGGGATTTATAAACCTTACGTTTTGTGGTGAGTAATAAGTGTTCATTCCACCAGTAACTACAATTATTTACGCTAAATATTTACTCTTTCACCGTTACTGAGAACGAACAGACATTTTTGCAAACGCATGAGAGCCGGTACGTATGAACACTTATTATTCACGTTTTATACTCCTGATTTGCATGAATTTTAGAGTATGAGTGGGAAAATACTGTCCAAAAAGTCAGGCGGCACGCAAAACAGTATTCAGTATATATTTTACTTCTTCAGACTGTGTAAATTTAATTGGTACTATTATTTGCAATTTATTCAAGGCCGCCAAGACTTCGGATAATACTTGAAAAAATGATATTGACACACAAAGATTTATAAGTTAATTTTCTTAATGCACATTATATAGTAAATACAATAAGTAGTAAGCAGAAAGTTAAGCAGAATTGGGGGAATTATCATGACATCAAACATTTTGTTTCTAGGGACAGGAGTAGATAGTGCAACAGTGGCATCACAATCAAGAGCGACAGGCGGAATAGTATTCGGATATAACGATGCATTTTTTTTAATAAACCCTCGTCCAGGCTCAATTGTAAGGGCAAGACAATTTAACTTTAATTTCAGAGCGCTCATTGGAATTCTTTTGACGGACAATACTATACTTGCAGCAAACGATACTAATGTAGTAATAGATGCAATGACTTATTCCGGAGAAGACAAAAGAGGATTATTATTTGGTCCAAAAGAATGTTTCGAGGGGGAAAAGAAAATAATTCTTGATGATTATAAAAATTTAGCTGAAAAAATAATTTACATGGAACAGGGAAAAAAAGTAGGCATTGATGATTTGGAAATTTATGCTCTTAAAACAAACAAATTAGTTTCATTAGGCTACAAAATTGCAACTCCTGATTTTACAGTTTGTTATACTGGTGAAGCGGAATTTTCTTTAGACTTAGCAGACGAATACAAAGATTGCGATGTGCTTTTAATTTCATTAAAACACGAATTTGGTGCAAATTCTGCAGCTGATAAAGGTTTGACATATAATCATGTTTCAAAAATTATCTCTATTGCAAAACCAAGAGTAACTGTAATTTGTGATTTTTCTGAAAGTGTAATTCAGGCAGATCCGATAAGTCAAGCAAGGCAATTACAAAAAGAAACAGGTTTTCAGGTTGTTGCTGCAAAGGATGGTATGAACCTAAATCCTAGGGCATATTCGAAACCAAAAACTCAAGGAAATCAATATTTGTCATATCAAAGAAAATAAGGAGTTTTTGACCTTTTTTTAACTTTTTAGTCTTTTTTTGTTCTTTTTTATCTTCAAATGTCTTTTTTCTATATGTGATAGGTAAAAATAGTATTAATGGTATTTCTTTACCTTTGTATTTTTTGTTACTAAGAAGTGATAAAAAACAAAAGAATTATAAATGTCCAGTACTAAGTAATTACTTAAAGGTGGTCATAAAATGATATTAAACGCAATAAAAAATCAATACGGAAAATTAAGTTCAGTAGTTTCTTCAAAAGTTCAAGATAGAAAAAATCAAAAAGAGTTAGAATCAACAAAAAAATTAATTGAGTTAGTCGAAAGTGCAAAATCACAATCTGAATTCTACGAAGCTACAAAAGCTTGGGAAAATTATCTTAAAGTGGCAGAGAATGCAAAACATCTAGGATGGAATGATTCTATTGTAAAACAAGATATATTAGAAAGAGTATATGATGAATCGCAAAAATATGGTCCAGATCCAAAACAGGCAGTTCTTGCATTTTTTAAATCTGCTATAAGTGGAAATGGGAAAAAATTACAATTTGTTAAAAAATTAGGAATGTCTGAAAAAGAAGTTACTGATTATTGTGTATTAGAAAATGCAATTCAAATGAGAAAAAATTTAATACCTACATTAGAATCAGCAGTAACTGCACTTGAAAAAGTTGTTTATTCTCCAATTAATCATGATGTGAAAGATGAAGAGAGTTTAGATTTAATGACTACTGTAGATTCAAAATTAAAATCAGTATTATCTCTTAATAGAGAATTAAGTGTTTTAGCACCAGATCAAGTTATTGATGTGAATACAGTTGGAAAACAAAATCACATTTATTTTACACTTGGAACACTTGCAACACATATAGTTAATAATATTTCAAAGCAGGATGCCCGATCAATAGTATCAGAAAAAGATGTTAATTTATTTTCTAATTTGGCTTTAATAGCAAAGAAATATCTTCCATTAAAGGATTCTGTTACTGATGAAAACGCAAAAAAAATGATGATTAATTCATCAAAATTATTTGAAAGTTCTATTCAAGAATATGTCGGGAAAGTTGTTGGTTTAAAAAAATTAAATATATCAGAATTAAAAAAGAATCTTGACGAATTAAGAAAAGTATCATATGGTAAAGATTTCAAAAGAGAAAATTATTTTGATATGCAAGGATTTGTTAATAAAATAGGTTTGCATGTTACAAATGAATCATATTTTATGTCAAAAGTTTTACCAATTCTTGCAAAAAGTGAATTTGTAAGTAGAAAAGAATTTGAACAAGATGAAATATTCAAAGACCTAAATTATAAAATAGCATCATATGTTGCTGCAAATATTAGCAGATATATTTCAAAAGAAAACGAGGGTTGTATTTTAGCAAGTGACAATTCGATTGCTCAATATGGTCAAATGTTAAATGTTCTTGGTTCTTACGTTGGTAATTTACCATCAGAAAATTTTAAAAAATATATATCGAAGCAAATTTCTAAAACAAATGCGGTGCGTGATGCTAAAATTAATATTGCTGTGCCTTTTATAGAAAAACATCAAAATGCACTTGTCACAAAAGCACAAAATGTTCCATACGAAACCGCTTGCGATGAAAATGCGTATAATGCTGCAGTGGACGAGTTCAAAATATTCACAAAAAA